>NZ_BAMP01000037.1 GCF_000615975.1 Nitratireductor aquibiodomus NL21 = JCM 21793
CGCTGTGGCGTGGCGTGGCCTGCACCTGACTGTTCCGGCCTTTGGAAGGCGGCGAGCATGGCGTCGGCCCCGGAGGTGGAGGCGCGCATGCCGCTCATCTCCAGCGCATGGCGGATCGCGCCGACGATCAGCCGCGCACCAGCCCCGGATCGCGAAAGCGCACATCGGCCTTGGCCGGGTGCACATTGACATCGACCAGCGCCGGATCGAGCGTGATGAAGAGGGCGGCGACCGCATGCCGGTCGCGCGGCAGCGCGTCCATATAGGCGCCGCGAATGGCGCCGGTCAGAAGCTTGTCGCGCACGGGCCGGCCATTCACATAGAAATATTGCAGCATCGCATTGGCGCGCGAGAATGACGGGATCGACGCATGGCCCGAAAGGGAGACGCCTTCACGCGCGGCCTCGATGGGCAGCGTGTTTTCGGCAAAGTCGCGGCCCATCACCTGCGCGATGCGGCGAAGCAGCCCCTCGCCATCGGCGGGCACGGCGGCAAGCTCCAGCGTGTTGCGGTCGGAGCCCGTCAGCGTGAAGCGCACATGAGGGAAGGCGAGCGCCATGCGCTTCACCACCTCGGTGATGGCGGCGGTTTCGGCACGCTCGCTCTTCATGAATTTGAGCCTTGCGGGCGTGGCGAAAAAGAGGTCGCGCACCTCCACCGTCGTGCCGCGATTGGCGGCGACGGGCTTCACCGCTGAAACGCGCCCGCCCTCGACGGAAATCTCCGCCGCACTGTCGGTCCCTTCGGGCCGCGAGCGCAGCGAAAGGCGCGCCACCGAGCCGATGGAGGGCAGCGCCTCGCCGCGAAAGCCGAGCGAGCGAATGTCGTGAATGTCGTCGGTGAGTTTCGACGTGCAATGGCGCGAGACGGCGAGCGGCAGCTCCTCCGGCGGCATGCCGCCGCCATTGTCTGTCACGCGGATCAGCGAAAGCCCGCCACCGGCTGTCGCCACCTCGATGCGCGTCGCGCCCGCATCGAGCGCGTTTTCCACCAGTTCCTTCACCACACTCGCGGGCCGCTCGATCACCTCGCCGGCGGCGATCTGGTTGATCACGGTATCGGTGAGCTGGCGGATGGTGCGGGGGGCTGTGGTCATGGGTGCGATTTTAGGGGGATTCGGGGGTGGGGAGAAGGGTGGGGCGGTGATGAAGGCCGCCTTCTCCCGACCTGTAGGGAGAAGGTGCCGGCAGGCGGATGAGGGGCGAGCGCTGGTGCTTTTCCACAGTCGCTGCATCGCCGTGCCTTCACCCTCATCCTGAGCTTGTCGAAGGGCGGGGGTGAAGGCATGCACCACGCTTGACGCTGCCGCGCTTCATGCCGCCCTCGCCCTTCGACAAGCTCAGGATGAGGGCTGTGTCGGCCTTCACCCACCCCACACCTCGTCATCCCGGGCTTGACCCGGGACCCATTGAGAAGCGGGGCCGGGCGTCGCAGAGGGCGCAACCGCCGGAGCGGGAGCGAGACCCCGTCCGCGCCCTGCATGCTCTTCCAATGGGTCCCGGATAGCCTTCGGCTTCCGGGATGACGGGGGTGGAGATGCGGGCAGGGTCGGCTTTCCATGGGGCACACCTCCGTTCCCGCACGGCTTCGCCGCCGGGGTTCGAACAGCTTCGGGAAGACGGGCGGCCAAAGCGTCGCGCGTCTAAGATAGTAATGCGACCCTCGGGCCGCCCGTCCGGCCGCTGTCCCGACTGTTGGCCGATCACTCGGGCGGGGTGCGCCCTAGCGGCTTCTCCGCAACCGGTCTTGCAACCGGCCGCCGGCCTTTCGCGGGCCCTCACAAGCCTTGAGCCACCGATGCCCAAGGGGGAGGCTGCCGCCGCCCTTCCTGATCCCCGGCTCCGGACCCGGTTCCCGACAAGGGCGATGGGCGGATTATAGGTGAGGTTTTGAGGGCGGGGATAAAATTGGTGTTGTTACAGCGTCCTTCTCCCCGCGTGCGGGGAGAAGGGGGCGCAGGCGCTGGTGCCTTTCCACAGGCGCTGCATCACCGTGCCTTCACCCTCATCCTGAGCTTGTCGAAGGGCGGGGTGAAGGCATGCACCACGCTTGCCGCTGCTGCGCTTCATGCCGCCCTCGCCCTTCGACAAGCTCAGGATGAGGGCTGTGTCGGCGTTCACGCGCACCGCTCCCCGTCATCCCGGACTTGACCCGGGACCCATTGAGAAACGGGGCCGGGTGCCGCAGAGGGCGCAACCGCTGGTGCGGGAGCGAGAACCGGGCCGCGCCCTGCATGGTCTTCCAATGGGTCCCGGATAGCCTGCGGCTTCCGGGATGACGGCCTTGTCCTCGCCCGTATCCATTCTTTTCCCGGATTGGAATCAAAGGTGCATTCTGGAGCCACTGCAACTGGAAGAATGTGGATCACTACATTACTTTGATAGGGCTGCAGAGATCGATAGGGCTAAAAGTGAAAAAAGCGCAAAGCGGAATGACCCATCAGCGTCGCGCTGCCAGATACGCAGATGCCGAACTTCGAAGCCGTTTCCCACATATCGAGACAGAAATTCTGGAGATCAGCCCCTTCGAGCACGTAATTTTTGTTCCGGCTGACCAATTGGATGCTGTGGATTTTAGAGAAACCTTTCAAAATTCGATCGCGATGGCGGCATCGAAGGTCGATCTCACAAACGATCGCCCTGATAAGTTCACTAAAATTGAGCAGGTTGACGAGAGATCATGGGGGCTTGCTCGTGATCTTCATGTCATCACGCGAAACGACATGACTATAGAAATCGAAGCGAGGTACCCAAGCTTCCCGGCCATTTTCGATTCCGAGTTTAATGATGATGGATCAATGACGTTCTTCTACGCCGCTGATAGTCGGCACCGGGACGAACCAATCGTTGCTGATTTCATCAATTCAGTGGTGGATTACCGGAAATGCACTCTTGAGCCGCGGCAACCAAAAGTTTCATCGAACACTGCTTCGGATAGTCCTGTTCATGCCAAAGAAAGCATGGAGTACCAGCCGCTCTCCATCCGCCGAAAGCGTAGAACGATACCAGACTTCGTTGAAGGTGCAGAACAATTCTGGTTTGCGAATGTCGGAAAAATTGCCGCTGGTGAATATGTCGAGCGAGTTTCGGAATTTCGCCAAGCGGACGGGTCAAGAGCCTATCTGAACGCTGCCATGCCAACGGTATCACTACGGCAGCTCCTTCTGCTTTTCGATGAAATTTACATGCAACCGCCCTTGGAAAATGGCGTTCGCGGTTTGCAGCAATTTTTCGCGGAAAATCACATAGCGTCAGACGATTTTATGAAGCTGGTAGAAGCTGGGCGCGTGAAGCTTGCCTTCTCACAGCTCGAAGAGCGGTCTGACTACGGTTTCGTGATGGAGGTCGCAAGCATAGATAGAGACGCAATATTGTCGCGACGAGAACTTGGGGCCATTGTCCTTAATGATATGGCGAGGATCGAGAGTGAGTTCATCCTCACCCGACCTGAAATGGCTCCCTTCGTTCAGAAGTTTATCAAGGACTTTGGTGCCGAGTTCGGCGGTGCGGAAGCGCTGTCGCAAGCAATGTTGTTTCCAAGATATGCAAAGCGAAACTGGGCGAGATGGATAGAAAAACGAGGTGCAGTCGGGATCGAACCCGGTGGTCAGGGCGGGCAGTTCGCTGAAGCATTCAAGAAGGTTCACGATAAGGACTATAGTCTAGAGGCTTGGCACTTTGGAACAGGGGTTCACATAGCGCAGGCCCTTGGAGCAATCTATATCCCTCAAACACCACATGATTCATTCGTAGGTAGCTGGATTGATCCTGCGAGACTGATGGCTAATCGTCTGTCGTTCTTCAGAAATTTCAACACACGGTTCGCTGCATCTTGGGCCGAAACTGAACGGAACAAATTCCAACCCGATGCAGTAATAAGGCCGATCGAGCTTTTTCATTTTCCGGATGACGATATCATACCAATATCGGAGATCATCGAGGTGACCAAGAGGCCTTCCGTGCGCCGAAAAGGACTTACGCTTTACTCGAGAATCGCCGAGCTTCCTCCTGATATGAGAGAAGAGGAGATAAAAAGACTTCGAGTGCAGCAGTACGAGCGCTTAGGTCGAGCCCGGATATTGGATAAATCGCATATGTGTGTTTCCGTTGGTGCCGATCTCACCATGTTCGCTCTTGGTAGCTCGATTCCACCCTTCTTCTCCGGCCTCTGTTTCATCACTGAAATTGCTCGTAGGATTTTCAAGACAGAAAAGATGAATCGGATATTGGATCACTTCGCAGCGGACTTGAACGCTCAACTGGGGCGGAACGAGGACGTGGATTTCTTGGCCAAGACTTCGGGGGTCGCCAAGCTTGTTTCGAAAGGGTGATACCTTGTCAGATATGTCTGACCACGTCGATCGTACAGTTCACCCCCATCCATCCCCTCACGTCACAATCCCCTTCCAAAAAATCATTTTAAGCTTGAAGCAATCTCGCATAGGATGCTGTATGCTCCGCTCAGGCGTCAGGAGTGCAAGCGCCCTTGCGGCGCGCAAGGCACCCTCTGACTATTGGTTTTTCCGCATTTGCGCGGAGGTCAGGTGAGACCATCTGGCTGCAGACGGCTTGAAAGAGCGCAACCGCATCAGGAAGGCATGAATGACTATGGAAGCACAGAAATCCGCGGCGAAATCGTCCAAATCGACGTTCGTGTGGGACGATCCCTTTCTCATGGAAGAGCAGCTCACCGATGAAGAGCGCATGATCCGCGATGCGGCTGCCGCCTTCGCCGCCGACAAGCTCAGCCCCCGCATCGAGCATGCATACATGAACGAGGAAACCGACCCGGAAATCTTCCGCGAGATGGGCGCGGCGGGGCTTTTGGGCGTGACGGTGCCGGAGGAATATGGCGGCGTGGGGGCCGGCTATGTGTCCTACGGGCTGGTGGCGCGCGAGGTGGAGCGCATCGATTCGGGCTATCGCTCCATGATGAGCGTGCAGTCCTCGCTGGTGATGTATCCGATCCATGCCTATGGCTCGGAAGAACAGCGCAGGAAATATCTGCCGAAACTGGCGTCGGGCGAATGGATCGGCTGTTTCGGCCTGACCGAGCCGGATGCGGGCTCCGACCCCGGCGGCATGAAGACGCGCGCCGACAAGATCGACGGCGGTTACAGGCTCACCGGCTCGAAAATGTGGATCTCCAATTCGCCCATTGCCGATGTGTTCGTGGTGTGGGCGAAATCGGCGGCCCATGGCGGCAAGATCCGCGGTTTCGTGCTGGAAAAGGGCATGAAGGGGCTTTCGGCGCCGAAGATCGGCGGCAAGCTTTCGCTGCGCGCCTCGATCACCGGCGAGATCGTGATGGACGGCGTGGACGTGGGCGAGGATGCGCTTTTGCCCAATGCGGAAGGGCTTGGCGGGCCGTTCGGCTGTTTGAACCGCGCGCGCTATGGCATTTCCTGGGGCGCGATGGGCGCGGCGGAAGATTGCTGGCACCGGGCGCGGCAATATGGGCTCGACCGCAAGCAGTTCGACAAGCCGCTGGCGCAGACGCAGCTTTTTCAGAAGAAGCTCGCCGACATGCAGACGGAAATCGCGCTTGGGCTTCAGGGGAGCTTGCGGGTTGGCCGGCTGTTTGACGAGGGCAAGATGGCGCCGGAGATGATCTCGGTCGTCAAGCGCAACAATTGCGGCAAGGCGCTGGACATTGCACGGCAGGCCCGCGACATGCATGGCGGCAATGGCATCCAGATCGAGTATCACGTGATGCGCCATGCGCAGAACCTGGAAACGGTGAACACCTATGAGGGCACGCATGACGTTCACGCGCTGATCCTCGGCCGCGCGCAGACGGGGCTGCAGGCGTTTTTCTGATCGGGTGAGCGTGCGCGTTTCGCGCTGGTGACTTGAGAAGGGGCGGGTGCTGCGGCGCCTGCCTCTTTTATTTGCCTCCACTTCCGCGTCATCCCGGAAGCCGAAGGCTATGCGGGACCCATTGGCAGAACGTGTGAGGGCACGGCCCGGTTTTCACTTTGCACAACGCTGTGAGCCCTCTGCGGGGCGCGGCCGTGCTTCTCAATGGGTCCCGGGTCAAGCCCGGGATGACGTGGGTGGAGAGGAGCGTTGCAGAAAAGCAGGTGGTCGAAAGCGGCGGCACTCTGTAGTAGAGGAGGGAAAGCCTGTTCCCGTTCGATCCGAGGTGTTCATGACCGCGTCCTTTCTTTCCCATCTGCGCTTGGAACTCGATGGCCTGAAGGAGGCGGGGCTTTACAAGTCCGAGCGGGTCATCACCTCCATGCAGTCGGCCGAAATCGAGAGCGGCGGGCAGAGGGTGCTGAATTTCTGCGCCAACAATTATCTGGGCCTTGCCGACAATGAGGAGCTGCGCGAGGCGGCGAAGGCGGCGCTTGACCGCTATGGTTACGGCATGGCCTCGGTGCGCTTCATCTGCGGCACGCAGGAAGAGCACAAGGAGCTGGAAGCGAAGATTTCCGGCTTTCTGGGCTATGAGGACACGATCCTTTATTCCTCCTGCTTCGATGCCAATGCGGGCCTGTTCGAGACGCTGCTCGGGCCGGATGATGCGATCATTTCGGATGCGCTCAACCATGCGTCGATCATCGATGGGGTGCGGCTGTGCAAGGCGCAGCGTCATCGCTACGCCAACAATGACATGGGCGCGCTGGAGGAATGTCTGAAGCGGGCCGAGGGCGCGCGCTTCCGGCTGATCGCCACGGATGGCGTGTTTTCCATGGATGGCATCATCGCCAATCTGGGCGCGGTCTGCGATCTGGCGGAAAAATACGACGCGATGGTGATGGTGGATGACAGCCATGCGGTCGGTTTCGTGGGTGAAAACGGGCGCGGCACGCCGGAGCATTGCGGCGTGGAAGGCCGGGTCGACATCATGACGGGCACGCTGGGCAAGGCGCTGGGCGGGGCTTCGGGCGGCTATACGTGTGGCAAGGGCGAAGTGGTCGACTGGCTGCGCCAGCGCTCGCGGCCTTATCTCTTTTCGAACACGCTGGCCCCGGTGATCGCGGCGGCCTCGCTCAAGGTTTTCGACATGGTGGCGGGCGGGGCCGGCCTGCGCCAGAAGCTCTATGACAATGCGGCGCGCTTCCGCGCCGGCATGGAAAAGCAGGGGTTCACGCTTGCGGGCGCTGACCACCCGATCATCCCGGTGATGCTGGGCGATGCAGCGCTTGCCGAGAAGATGGCATCGCGGCTTCTGGAGGAGGGCATCTATGTGATCGGCTTCTCCTTCCCCGTGGTGCCGAAGGGGGCTGCCCGTATCCGCACGCAGATGTCTGCCGCGCACTCGGCCGCAGATATTGATCGCGCGGTGGAGGCGTTTGGAAAGATCGGGCGTGAGCTTGGGGTGATCGCTTAGAGCGTTTTAAATGTAGGCGCAGGCCCCTCATCCGCTTGCCGGCACCTTCTCCCCGCAGGCGGGGAGAAGGAAGATGGCCGCAACGTGGGTGCTTCTCTCTTCTGGCAAGCAGGGAGAGGGTGAGGGGCGGTGGCCACGCCAATTGCTGCAAATATCGCTTTGGAAGGATAGTCGACGATGTCCAACATGATGAAGGCGCTCGTTAAATCCAGACCCGAGGAGGGGCTTTGGATGGAGCGTGTTCCCGTGCCCGAGATCGGGCCGAACGACGTGCTCATCAAGGTGCGCAAGACGGCGATCTGCGGCACGGACGTGCATATCTGGAACTGGGACGAGTGGGCGCAGAACACCGTGCCGGTGCCGCTGGTGACGGGCCATGAATTCGTCGGCGAGGTGACGGAGGTCGGCTCGGCGGTGACGGAATACAAGCCCGGCCAGCGGGTTTCCGGCGAGGGGCACATCGTGTGCGGCCATTGCCGCAACTGCCGGGCGGGACGCGGGCATCTGTGCCACAACACGCTGGGCGTGGGCGTTCACCGCGCCGGCGCGTTCGCCGAGTTCATCGCGCTGCCGCAGCACAATGTGGTGCCGATCCCCGACAATATTCCCGATGAGATCGCGGCGATCTTCGATCCGCTCGGCAATGCGGTGCACACCGCGCTTTCCTTCGATTTGGTGGGTGAGGACGTGCTGGTGACGGGTGCCGGCCCCATCGGCATCATGGGCGCGCTGGTGGCGCAGGCCGTGGGGGCGCGCAAGGTGGTCATCACCGACATCAATCCGGGCCGGCTGGAGCTCGCCCGGAAGCTTGGTGTGCAGCACACGATGAACGCGGCGGAAGAAACGCTGCCGGAGGTGATGCGCCAGCTCGGCATGACGGAAGGCTTTGATGTGGGGCTTGAAATGTCGGGGGCGGCTCCGGCCTTCCGCGACATGATCGACGTGATGAACAATGGCGGCAAGATCGCCATTCTGGGCATTGCGCCGGCGGGTTTCGAGATCGACTGGAACAAGGTCATCTTCAAGATGCTGCATCTGAAGGGCATTTACGGGCGCGAGATGTTCGAGACCTGGTACAAGATGATCGCGCTGGTTCAGACGCGGCTCGACGTGCGCGACCTGATCACCCACCGCATCGAGGTCGACGATTTCCGGGACGGTTTCGATGCGATGCGCACCGGCAAGGCCGGCAAGGTGGTGATGAGCTGGTAGCCGCTTACGAGGCGAACAGGGGGATCGTTTCGGCGATCGCCGCTTGTGCCAGCCTGCGGTCGAGCGTCGCCAGCGGCACGGCATTGCGCCGCGCTATCTCCAGATAGGAGGCGTCATAGACCGTCAGTCCGTGCGCGCGGCTGAGGCGTAGCATGTCCGCAGGGTCGATGTCGTCATCGACGAGGATGGGATGGTCGTAAAGCGCATCGAGGATGGTCTGTGTGATGGCCGGCGTGTGTCGTTTTCGGCGCTCGCACATGACAAGCAGGTTGCATATCTCGAACCACCAGATCGGCGGCACGATGGCCTGTGAGGTGAGAAGGCTTTCCTGCACGACCAGGGCCAGATCATGATCCTCGTCGGGCAGAAGCCAGGCGGCGGTGATCGACGTGTCGAGCACGAACCGCGTCAATAGCGGTGACCCTCATGTTTCCACGCAAGCATGTCGTCCAGTGACGTCGCGGTTTTGGGAAGGGTATCGCGCAGGGAGCGCAGCTTCCGGACCGCATTGTCAGCGCGTGTCTGCGTAGCCGTCTCGATCTGATCGGGGACAATGCGCGCCACCGTCTTGCCGTGACGTGTGATGAGTATGGTCTCGCCCCGCTCCACATCACCAAGAAGGGCCGCGAATCGGGACTTTGCTTCTGTTGCAGTCAGTGTTTTCATCTCGATGGTCATTTTGACTGGTCAATTTGACCATAAATATGGGATGTGAACGCTACTCCGTCAACACGGTGCGCTCGAGCGCGGCGAGGCCGACGAGAAGGGCTGCGCGCTCCTCCGGTGTCATGCGTTCCAGCAATCCCGTTTCGAAGGACCGGGCCACGGGCACCATGTCTTCATAGGCTTTCTGGCCGGTTTTGCTGAGTGTCAGGCGCTCGACGCGGCGATCCTGCGGGTCGGGCGTCCGGACCAGCCAGCGGCGCGTTTCCAGAGCGGCGACCGCGCGGCTCACCTTGGTCTTGTGCATGGAGGAATGCGCGCCGACTTCGGTCGCGGTCATGGTGCCGAACTGGCCGATGGTGGCGAGCGTGCGCCACTCCGGCCGCGTCAGACCGAGGCGGGCGCGGTAGGCCTGCGAGAAATCCCGGCTGATCGCATCGGTAAGGCGCGTCAGGCGGTAGGGCAGAAAATCTTCCAGGGCGAGCGTGGTCTGGTCAGTCATGGTGTTCCTTTGCAACGCGGCAGTTTTCCCTTCCCGTGCGTTGATAGTTACATTCGCCATGGTTACGATTGCAACCAATTCCTGAACTCCCCGTTGCATGGAGGATCGAATGACCGTGCAGTACATGCCGGGTTTCGGCAATGATTTCGAGACAGAGAGCCTGCCTGGCGCGCTGCCGCAGGGGCAGAATTCGCCGCAGCAGCCGGCCTACGGGCTTTATGCGGAGCAGCTCTCCGGTTCGCCCTTTACCGCACCGCGCGGGACCAATGAACGCTCCTGGCTCTATCGTATCCGGCCGAGCGTGAAACACACGGGCCGCTTCAAGGCCATCAGCTTCGAGGAGTGGAAATCCGCACCCAATGTGAATGACCATCAGCTGGCGCTTGGTCAGCTGCGCTGGGATCCGACGCCCATCCCAAACAGGGAAACCGATTTCCTGGCCGGTGTGCGCACGATGACGACCGCAGGTGACGTGCAGGGGCAGGCGGGCATGGCGGCCCACATCTATGCCTTCAACATTTCGATGGTGGACGAGTATTTTTTCAACGCCGATGGCGAACTGATGCTGGTGCCGCAGGAAGGCGGTGTGCGGCTGAAGACCGAGATGGGCATCATCGAGATCGAGCCCGGCAAAATCGCCGTCATGCCGCGCGGCATGATCTTTCAGGTCGAGCTGATGGACGGGCCGGCGCGCGGCTATATGTGCGAAAATTACGGCGCCAAGTTCACTCTGCCGGATCGCGGTCCGATCGGCGCGAACTGCCTCGCCAACCCGCGCGATTTCAAGACACCGGTCGCCTGGTATGAGGAAAAGGAAAAGCCCTGCCGGCTGTTCGTCAAATGGTGCGGGCAGTTCCATGTGACCGAGATCGGCCATTCGCCACTCGACGTGGTGGCCTGGCACGGCAATTACGCGCCTTACAAATATGATCTTTCCACCTTCTCGCCGGTCGGGGCGATCCTGTTCGATCATCCCGACCCGTCGATCTTCACCGTGCTGACAGCACCCTCGGGCGAAGAGGGTACGGCCAATATCGACTTCGTGATCTTCCCGCCGCGCTGGATGGTGGCCGAGCACACATTCCGTCCGCCCTGGTATCACCGCAACATCATGAGCGAGTTCATGGGGCTGATAAAAGGCCAGTATGACGCCAAGGAAGAGGGGTTTGTGCCGGGCGGCGCCTCACTGCACAACATGATGCTGCCGCACGGGCCGGACGCTTTCGGTTTCGAGAAGGCGAGCCACGGAGAACTGAAGCCGGTCAAGCTGGAAGAGACCATGGCCTTCATGTTCGAGACGCGCTTTCCCCAGCATCTGACGCGCTACGCCGCTGAAACGGACACGCTGCAGGAGAACTACATCGACTGCTGGAAGGATTTGAAGAAGCGTTTCAACGGCACGCCGGAGGGTGACTGGTCCTGATCGACCGGAGCGGTCACAGAAGGTATGATCGGCGCCGGTCCGGCGGACCTGCGCCGATTGCGCGTCTCCCCCAACGCATAAAGGACATTGCATGAAACTCGCCACGCTCAAGAACGGAACGCGCGACGGCAGACTGGTCGTCGTCTCCCGTGACCTGACACGCTGTACGGACGCATCTTTCCTTGCGCCGACGCTGCAGGCGGCACTGGACGACTGGGCGCGCATCGCGCCGCATCTGGCAGCCCTTTCTGAAAGCCTCGATCACGGCTCGGTGCCTGCCGAACGCTTTCATGAGCATGATGCGCTGTCGCCATTGCCGCGCGCTTATCAGTGGGCGGATGGCTCGGCTTACGTCAATCACGTGGAACTCGTGCGCAAGGCACGCGGTGCGGAGATGCCAGAGAGTTTCTGGGCCGATCCGCTCATGTATCAGGGCGGGTCGGATGCGTTTCTGGCACCGCGCGATCCCATACGCATGGCCGACGAGGCTGGGGCATCGACATGGAAGGCGAGATCGCCGTCATCGTCGACGATGTGCCGATGGGCGCGACGCTGGAACAGGCACGGGAAGCCATCCGGCTTGTCATGCTGGTGAACGATGTGTCGTTGCGCGGGCTGATCCCGGCGGAACTTGGCAAGGGCTTCGGTTTCTTCCAGTCGAAACCGTCCTCGGCCTTCTCGCCGGTTGCGGTGACGCCCGAGGAGCTCGGTGATGCGTGGGATGGCGGCAAGGTCTCGCTGCCACTATGTGTTGATTTTAACGGTAAGTCGTTCGGTCGGGCCGACGCCGGCATCGACATGACATTCGATTTCCCGACGCTGATTGCCCATGCCGCCAAAACGCGTCCGCTCTGCGCCGGCACGATCATCGGCTCGGGTACGGTATCCAACAAGCTGGACGGCGGACCCGGAAAGCCGGTTGACGAGGGCGGGGTCGGTTACTCCTGTATCGCTGAAATCCGCATGATCGAGACGATAGCACACGGTAAACCAAAGACGCCTTTCTTGCGCTTCGGCGATACGGTGCGTATCGAGATGAAAGACAGTGGGGGCCATTCCATCTTCGGCGCCATCGAACAGCGCGTCGAGGACTATCAGGAGCCCTGAAAATGGCACTCGACCCTCTCAAGCGTACCGCGTTCGTTTTCGCGATATTCAATCTGGTTGGGATATCACTCCTGGCCTGGGCGTTGAGATCGGTCTTCAACACACTTTACGCCACATCGCCTCAGTGGATGGGCATCGCTTTGTCCTTCGTGTTTGTCATTGTCGTCATTGGCGTCAATGTCGCCCTGTCGCTGCGCGCGTATCGCATCGACAGCGGTTCGATTCTGACACGCGTGGTGATCGCCTGGACGCTGATCTCGGCGATAAGTGCAGTCGCTTTCAGTGCTCTCGATCCCTGGAGCATCATAAAGTCCCTGGCAGTGATCGTCGGGGCATAGTTATTCAACGAGAAAGGCGCGTAATGGCCAAACAGTTCGCATCTGCAGGTGATCTCACAGAAAAGAAGATATCGTTTGATGAGATCGGGCGAGACCTCTGGGCCTTCACGGCCGAGGGCGATCCCAATTCGGGCATCATCATCGGCGACGAGTCGGTGATGGTGATCGAGGCGCAGGCAACACCACGCCTTGCCGAAAAGGTAATCGAGAAGGTGCGGTCCGTCACTGACAAGCCGATCAGCCATCTGGTTTTGACGCATTATCACGCCGTGCGCGTTCTGGGCGCGTCTGCCTACAGGGCACCGACCGTGATCATGAGCGACAAGGCACGTTCGATGGTGGTGGAGCGGGGCCAGGAAGACTGGGATTCGGAATTCGTGCGGTTCCCGCGTCTCTTTCAGGGGCATGAATCGATCCCCGGTCTGACCTGGCCGACAACGACCTTTTCCAGTTCCATGACGGTCTATCTCGCAAGCGCCGGGTGGACCTGATGTTCCTTGGCCGGGCGCACACGGCTGGCGACATCGTGGCCTTCGTGCCGGACGCCAATGTGATGTTCACCGGAGACATCGTGGAGCATCACTCGGCCTGCTATTGCGGCGACGGGCATTTCCACGACTGGCCGACGACGCTGGAGGAAATCCGCGCCTTCGACCTCGACGCCATTGCGCCGGGACGTGGCGGTGCGCTGGTGGGGCAGGCCATGGTCAATGAAGCGCTGGATCTGACCAGCGATTTCGTGATGTCCACATATCAGCCGGTGGCGCGGGTGGCGCAGGGTGGCGGCACGCTGAAGGAAGCCTGGGACGCCTGCCGCGCGGCGTGTGACCCGAAATTCTCCGATTATGCAATCTACGAGCATTGCCTGCCGTTCAACGTGGCGCGGGCCTATGACGAGGCACTGGGCATCGACACCCCACGCATCTGGACCGCAGAGCGCGACCGGCAGATGTGGGAGGCGCTGCAGGGGTAACGTGATGAAGCGGGCCGGCGCGACGTTTGAAGGACGCGCGCCATCGACATCATGCCCGGAGTTGAGCGCCGTGAACTGGAAGAGGTTTGAGCTGCTTCTTTTTCTGAGGAGAAACAGCTGCAAGGGAGGGTGAAATCCGATGCCGCGTTACGAGTACAATCCCTTTCCCTATAAAGCGCCGCCGGAACTCGCCGGGGGACATGTGGGGCAGTACCCGGTGGTGGTGATCGGCGCCGGGCCTGTGGGTCTGGCGGCGGCGATCGACCTTGCGCAGCGCGGCGTGTCCGTCGTCGTTCTCGACGACAACGATGTCGTATCGGTGGGTAGCCGGGCGATCTGCTGGTCGAAGCGTTCGCTTGAGATTTTCGACCGGCTTGGCGTCGGCGAGCGGATGGTGGAGAAGGGCGTAACCTGGAAGGTTGGGCGGCTTTTCCACCGCGACCGCGAGGTCTGGAGTTTTGACCTTCTACCTGAGGAAGGCCACAAAATGCCCGCCTTCATCAATCTGCAGCAATATTATGTCGAACAATTTCTGGTGGAGCGGGCGGGGGAACTTTCCGACCGCATCGATCTGCGCTGGAAAAACCGGGTTGTCGGGCTTGAGCAGACGGGTGGCGATGTGCGCCTTTGGGTGGAAACGCCGGACGGCACCTATGAAATGGATGCTGCCTGGGTGGTCGCCTGCGACGGCGCGCGCTCGCCCGTGCGTTCCATGATGGGGCTCGATTTTGCGGGTCAGGTGTTCGAGGAGCGCTTTCTGATCGCCGATGTGGAGATGAAAGCGGACTTTCCATCCGAGCGATGGTTCTGGTTCGAACCATCTTTCCACAAGGGTCAATCGGCGCTTCTGCACAAGCAGCCCGACGACATTTACCGTATCGACCTGCAGCTTGGCCCGGATGCGGATCCGGACGAGGAAAAAAAGCCGGAGAACGTCATCCCGCGCATCGCAAAGGTGATCGGGCATTCGAAATTCGAGCTAGACTGGGTGTCGGTCTACACCTTCCAGTGCCGCAGGCTGGAGCGCTTCGTGCATGCTCGGGTGATCTTTGCCGGCGACAGCGCGCATATCGTTTCGCCTTTCGGCGCGCGCGGCGGCAATGGCGGCATTCAGGACGTCGACAATCTGGGCTGGAAACTGGCGCTTGTGATCAAGGGCGAGGCGCCGGCCTCACTGATCAGAACCTATGACGAAGAGCGCATTCTGGGCGCTGACGAGAATATTCTGCACTCGGCGAGGTCGACCTCTTTCATGACGCCGAAGAGCGACATGGAGCGCATGTTCCGCGACAGCGTTCTGGCGCTTTCGGCGGATCACGATTTCGCGCGGCGGCTGGTGAATTCGGGCCGGTTGTCGAAGCCCTGTTCGCTGGCTGGCTGCACATTGCAGGCGGCGTGGGATGGCGAGAGCCCGCTTGCGCCGGGCGAAGCGATGGCCGATGCGCCGGTGCGTGTCGGGGGGCGTCCATCCTGGCTGCTAGGCGAAGCGGGTGGCGGTTTCGTGCTTCTGGCGGTCGACTGTGACCCGCCCATCGGCCTGCCGGCCGGGCTGCATGTGGTGCAGGTGACGAAGCCCGGCGGGGCAGCGGTGGATGGCGTCGTGCATGTCGAGGATAACGAGGGTGCGGTTGCCGCCCGCTATGGCGCGGGGCGGCTCTATCTGGTGCGGCCCGACCAGCATGTGGCGGCGGTTTTCACGGCATCGGACGCGCATGAGATCGCGGCGGCGATGACCCATGCGATGGGGAGGGAATGAGGATGGACAGGATCGAGATCGGCCAGGACCGGCTGGGCGCGGCAGGCGATGATTTCTATGCCGCGCTGATGGCGGCGCATGAGGGGCTGAGCTTCGAGGAGAGCGCACGTCTCAACGCAAGACTGGTGCTGCTCCTTGCCAATCAGGTGGGTGATCTGGAAGTGATCCGCGCGGTGCTCAGGGCAGCGCGCGGCAACTAGGCAGGGCGGGCGTGCCGGTTCGGGATCAGTCCGCGAGCGCACTCAGGGCCAGGGCGGGACGATCTGGTCCGCCGTTACTTCGTCGGTATAGTTGTTGCCGAAATGGGTCCGGATATACGTCACAACATCGACGATCTGCTGGTCGGTGAGCATATCGCCCATTGCCGGCATGGCCTTCTGGCCGTGTGTAATGACGAAGATCGCATATTCGGGGTATTCGAGATTTTCATTGCTTGCCAGGGACGGATAGCGGCCAGCACCGGTCGCGCCTTTCCCGTCGGGCATGTGACAGCCCTGGCATATGGCCTTGTAGATGTTTTCGCCACCGGTAACCGTAACCCTGCCAGCATCGCTGGGTGGTGCGCCATCCTCGGTATGTGCAGGGGCGACAAACATCATCGAAGCAGCGATGCACAGCACTAAGGCTTTCGTTCGCATGGCGGGCTCCTTTACACTCAAATTGTCACCCGTTCAGGACGCGGTCGTGGAGGCGGGAGATGGCGTCCAGGCCGGAGAGGAGCGCTCCTTCCTGCCATCCCGGCAGATAGGAAACATGCTCGCCGGCCATCAGTGTGCGGCCGTCGAACCCCGTTGCCCGGCTGTAATCGGCTTCTCTGTTTTTCCAGACCCCGTAACATCCCAGCGCCCAGGGTACGCGATGCCATCCGACGCTCACCCCGCTGGAAAACTCCTTCCGGTATTGCGGGTGGATCATGGCGCCGTATTCGAGAGCCTTGCGTATGCGTTCTTCCGGTTCCATGGCGGTGAATTGATAGGCCGCAGCGTCCCAGCTATAGCCGCCGACGAGCACGCCCTTGCCGCCGGAGAGATAGTCGCCCGAGGGGTAGCCGATCAGCGAGATGGGGAGATCGGTATAGGAGATGCCGCCATAGATCTGTTCATCCTCCTCCCAGAACCGGCGATTGAACTCGAGGCCGAACTTGATGGACTCCGCATAGTGAAGCTTGTCGATCACGCCCTTCATCGAGCCTGAAAAATTGTTTTCGATCTGGCCGAGGATGGAGAACGGAATGGTGCAGATGCACCAGTCAGCCCGGGTTTCCTGAGGTTCTCCTTCGCTGCCGGTGTCTTCATAGGTCACGGTCACGCCGGCCCCGTCCTGCTGGATCGAGGTGACCTTTGCATTGTAGCGGATCAGGTCCCTGATCTCGCGCTCGAATGCCTGAGCGATCATGTCCATACCACCGACGGGCTGGAACATGGTCTCCTGATGATCAACGGTCTCGGCTTCTGCAAGCCATTGCCATAAGCGTGATTGAAGAATAGCACCCGGGCCAATCGGCTCGGAGGGGCTTGGCGCGGCTCCCGCACCGCCGCCCGGCCATCTCTGGAAGCCGCGGTATCCGCTGGTGTGCAGGCCTTTTACATAGGCGTAGTCTTTGTCGAGCATGCCACTGATACGCAGCGATTCCAGCAGCATCTCCCTGTCTTCATCACTGACCATCTCGTCTAGGCCACCCTGATTGGCGGCTTTTGCGAGGAGTTCGGCGGTATGGCCGCGATAGTCGGTGGCAATCTCGCGGAAACGCTGTGGCCGCCCGCCAAAGGCGTTGACGGAGTGGAGGTAGGCATTGTGGTTTTTCTGAATAAAGGGCTCGAGCCGGACGCCGAGGCGCCGGCAGTAGTCAAGGACGGCGTGGTGATGGTGGGGAATGCGCCAGGGGCCGGGATTGAAATAGTTGCCTTCGGCATAACCGATATCCTGCTGGAAACCTCCAAGCTCCGTGTAGGTATCGCCTCCGCGCAAGGTCCAGCACCGTCCGCCGGCTTTTTCCCGGTATTCCAGTAACTCGACCTCGTAGCCAACTGCACGCAACTCGAGTGCCGCTGCCATGCCGGCAAGCCCCGCCCCAAGAATGAGAACCTTCACCGACCCGGGATCGCCCTGGAGCTTGACCGGCCCCTGATAGGTCGACGCCCTGGCATGCCCAAGCGTTGTCATCGCCTGGTAGAGAGCCGCGCCGCCGGCCGTTGCACCGATCATCGTCAGGAGGTCGCGGCGTGACATCCGTCCAAATGCGCGTTGCATCATCCTGTACTCCTTGCCTGTTTGGCCAAGGGGTATCATCGCGCTGTCTGGCGTGCCGAAAAAGGTAATATTGAGTAAAGATTTTGAACTATTTCTCTTTTGTTTAGAGGGTATAAGTTACGCATTGAAATTTATATAGTTGGCAAAATTAAAAAAAAAGACCGCCGTTGGGCGGTCTTTTTGATAAACGTGTCTTAAAGGGGGGGGTAAGTTACTCGGCTGCGTCCACCTTGATGACGCCGCGGCGGATCTGGTCTTCTTCGATGCTTTCGAACAGGGCGCGGAAATTGCCTTCGCCGAAGCCTTCGTCGCCCTTGCGCTGGATGAACTCGAAGAAGATCGGTCCGATGACGGTCTTTGAGAAGATCTGCAGGAGGATCTTGGTCATGCCGCCATTCACCACGCCTTCGCCATCGATCAGGATGCCGTGCTTCTTCATGCGTTCGATGGGCTCGTCGTGGCCCTGCACACGGTCGAAGCTCTTCTCGTAGTAGACCTCCGGCGGGCCTGGCATGAATTTGAGCCCGTTGTCGGCGAGCCTGTCGGTGGCGTCGTATATGCCGTCCGTGCCGACCGCGATGTGCTGGATGCCTTCGCCTTTATACTTCTTCAGATACTCGACGATCTGGCTCGTGTCGTCCTTCGATTCGTTGAGCGGGATGCGAATCTTGCCGCAGGGGCTGGTGATCGCGCGGGAGACAAGGCCGGTGATGCGACCGTCAATGTCGAAATAGTGGATCTGCGAGAAACCGAAGAGCTCACGGTAAAAATCCCACCATTTGTCCATATTGCCGCGATAGACGTTGTGGGTGAGGTGATCGAGGTAATAGAAGCCGACGCCTTCAGGCCGCGGGTTTTTCTCGCCCAGCCATTCGAATTCCGCGTCGTAGACAGACCCTTTCTCGCCATAGGTATCGATGAAATAGATCAGCGAGCCGCCGATGCCGACAATGGCGGGCACGTCGAGTGTTTTGTCATCGCCTTCATAAGGCGTCGCACCCTTGGAAACGGCATGATTGAAGGCGTGTCTGGCATCGACCACGCGCCATGCCATGGAGGACGCGCAGGGGCCGTGATCCTCGACAAAGCGCATGGCATGGCTGCCGGGCTCCGCGTTGACAAGATAATTGATATCGCCCTGCCGCCAGACGGATACCTTTTTGGTCCTGTGGCGGGCGACTTCCACGTAACCCATCTTCGTGAACAGTTCGGCGAGTTTTTCCGGTTCCGAATGCGCAAACTCAACGAACTCGAACCCATCGGTGCCGGCAGGGTTTTCTTCGCTGATTTTCGGCGGCGGTGCGTCGTGGGGGAACGGACCCATGGATTAACTCCTCCTGATCTGGGAACATATGGACGTGTTCAAACGTCATATGCACATTTTACGCCGCATGGACTGCACGCGGCTTGCATTATGGGGCGTGTTTTGTGAGAAATGCGCACTTATCATGCATCAAAGAGGAGAATTTCATGGCTGATGCGCGTATTGATGGTTATGACCGCAAGATATTATCCCTCCTGCAGGTCGATGCGCGACTGACCAACAATGATCTGTCGGAACGGGTAAACCTGTCCCCCTCGCAATGTTCGCGCCGCCGGCAGAGGCTTGAGGAAGAGGGCTACATCCGCGGCTATGCGGCCATGCTCGACCGGGACAGGCTCGGCTTTCCGCTCGTCAACATCATCACGGTGACGCTTGCCACGCACAACCCCGACAATGCACGTCGTTTCGGCGAGCTGCTCGCCCGTCTGCCCGAAGTGCAGGAAGCGCACGCGCTGACAGGCGAAATGGACTACATCCTCAAAGTGGTAACGCCCGACCTGAAATCGCTTTCGGATTTCGTCAATGGCGTGCTCCTGCCTCATGACTCGGTGCAGCATGTGAAAAGTGCCATCGTGCTCGAGACGCTGAAGGAAACAGGCGCCCTGCCGCTTTGAGATTTTGCGTTACAAACATGGCTGGAAATTTCTCTTTATTGTTACATAATTTCCGCTAAAGTCTCGGTGGACGAGAGGCGGGATTCCAGTGGATACTCGGCTCTCAGGCGATCGTGCGGAGATGGGAGAAGCTTCAAACGGTATCGCCGGCGAATATAGAGCGTCGTTTCCGACGCTTCGGGGCATGCAATCGGGAGGAGAAGCATGAAACCATTTTCCGTCAGAAAACTGGCCCTGGCGGCTGCCGTCGCGGCAACCGGGCTCATCGGGGCCACGGCCTCGTCATGGGCGCAGGAGGTAACGCTCAGGCTGCACCAGTTCCTGCCGCCGCAGGCCAATGTGCCAAAGCTGGTTCTGGACCCCTGGGCGGACAAGGTGGAACAGGAATCGGGTGGGCGCATCAAGATCGAGCGCTACCCCGCCATGCAGCTCGGCGGCACACCGCCGCAGCTCTGCGATCAGGCGCGTGACGGCATCGTTGACATCGTCTGGACCCTGCCGGGCTCCAATCCGGGCCGCTTCCCCTCGACGGAAGTGTTCGAACTCCCCTTCATGATGACCAATGCCGAGGCGACCTCGCGGGCCTACTGGGATCTGTTCGAAAAGCACATGAAGGATACGGAGTTCAAGGACACGCATGTGCTGGGTGTCTGGGTTCACGGCCCCGGCATGCTCCACTCCAAGGAGCCGATCGAGAAGCTCGACGATCTGAAGGGCATGAAGATCCGTGCACCCACGCGCATCATCAACTCGCTGCTCGGCCAGCTTGGCGCGACGCCGGTGGGCATGCCGGTGCCGCAGATCACAGAAGCGCTCTCCAAGGGCGTGATCGATGGCTGCGTGATCCCGTGGGAAGTCACGCCAGCGCTGAAAGTGCCGGAGCTCGTGTCGAACCATACGGAGTTTGGTGGCGATCACGCGCTCTACACGACGACCTTCGTGCTGGCGATGAACAAGGCGAAGTATGACAGCCTGCCGGATGACCTGAAAAAGGTGCTCGACGACAATTCCGGCCAGGAATTCGCTGCCTTTGCCGGCAGCACGCAGGCCGGCGCGGATGTTCCGAGCCGGAAGATCGCGGTCGATCGCGGCAACAACATCATCGAGATCAGCGCTGAAGACACGGAAACCTGGAAAGAGGCGGCGGCCCCCGTCTACGAACAGTGGGTGACCGAAATGAAGGACAAGGGGATCGACGGCCAGATGCTGATCGACGAGGCCCGTGCCCTGATCGACAAATACACCAGTCAGTGAGGCTGACACGGCCATGACAGACGGGGCGGGCTGCGAAGCCTGCCCCGTTTTTTGGGACACGGTTGAGCATTTTGCAGTCGGGTGGAAACACCTCCCGTCCGCACAAATGCGGGGAGACCAACCGAAAGAGCGGAGAAACGTTTCCGTGAAACGGTCAACCGCTTTATCGTGTCGAGACCCAAGCTTGCGAAGGCGACAACCGCTGGCTAACGTTTCCGGACCCAGCGCAAGAATGAGAAAACCAAGCAGGAACGCCATGGGACGGGACGGGGCATGAGACTATCGAGCATTGTTGTCTGGCTGGCTAGGGTGATGGCCATTCTGGGCGGCATCGTTCTGGCGGCGGTCATCGTCATGACCGTGGCCAGCATCACCGGTCGCGCGCTGGTGCGCTTTGGCCTTGGTCCCGTGCCAGGTGACTTCGAGCTCGTTCAGGCCGGTGTCGGCTTTGCGGTTTTCGCGTTTCTGCCCTGGTGTCAACTCAATCGCGGGCACGCCACGGTGGACATATTCACCACCTTTCTGCCGAACAGCGTGAACCACATGATCGACCTGGTGACCGAGATCATCATGACGCTGGTTCTCGTGCTGATCGCCCGTCAGCTCTATTACGGCATGCTCGACAAGCTGAGCTATAACGAGACCACCTTCATCCTGCAGTTTCCGCTCTGGTGGCCCTATGCGGCCTGCCTCGTGGCAGCGGTGATTGCGGTGATCGTGTCATTTTACATGATCCTCGTGCGCTATCGCGAACTGAAGGTTGGCACACCGATGCCTGAGCCCGGACAGGGGAGCCTCCATTGACCAATCTTGAAATCGGGCTCTGGTCCTTTCCGCTTCTCCTGCTTCTGATTTTCGTGCGTCTGCCCATCGGTCTCGCCATGCTCCTGTGCGGGCTTGGCGGAACATGGCTCGTGTTCGGCAATGTCACGCCTGTGCTGGCCAAGCTGAAAAACGAAACCTATTCGACCTTTTCCGGTTACTCGCTCTCCATCGTTCCGCTGTTTCTGCTGATGGGGCAGTTTGCAACGCTGGGCGGCATGTCGCGGGCGCTGTTCAAGGCGGCTGAAACCTGGATGGGGCACAAGCGCGGCGGTGTGGCCATGGCGGCTGTGGGTGCATGTGCGGGTTTCGGAGCGATCTGCGGATCATCCCTCGCAACGGCTGCAACCATGAGCCAGGTGGCACTGCCGGAACTGCGCCGCTATGGCTATTCGGGTGCACTTGCCACGGGAACGCTCGCGGCAGGTGGCACACTCGGCATTCTCATTCCGCCATCGGTTATCCTCGTCATCTATGCGATCCTGACCGAGCAGAACATCGCCAAGCTTTTCGTCGCCGCTTTTGTGCCGGGCGTCCTTGCGGCCATCGGCTACATGATTGCGATCTCGATCTATGTGCGGCTGTGGCCGGACTCGGCTGGAACACGCGAGCGTGCGCCTTATGCGGAACGGATGCGGGCGCTGCTCGATGTGTGGCCGGTTCTGGTGGTGTTTCTGGCGGTTGTCGGCGGCATTTATCTTGGCGTTTTCACACCGACCGAAGGTGCCGCCGTGGGTGCCGCCGGCACCGGGCTGATCGCGCTCGTGAATGGCGGGCTGACCCGCGAGACCTTCGTTGAATCGATCCTCGCCACGGCAACCGCCACGGCGATGATCTTCTTCATCGTGCTGGGGGCCGGCTTCTACAACTCGTTTCTGGCGCTGGCGCAGGTGCCGCAGCAGATGGCGGCGTTCGTGAGCGAGCAGGGCTACAGCCCGTGGATGGTGCTGACGCTGATCCTGCTGCTTTATCTCGTATTCGGTTGCGTGATGGACTCGCTGTCCATGATCCTGCTCACCATTCCGATCTTCTTCCCGATCGTGACGATCCTCGATTTCGGTCTGGGGGCGGAGGAGTTTGCCATCTGGTTCGGCATTCTCGTTCTGATCGTGGTGGAGGTGGGGCTGATCACGCCACCGGTGGGGATGAACCTCTTCGTGCTTAACTCAATGGCGAAGGACACGCCGATTTCGGCGACCTATCGTGGCGTGATGCCCTTCGTGATCAGCGACATTGTGCGCGTGGCGCTGCTGACGCTGTTTCCGGCAATCTCGCTGTTCCTGATGCGCTGGCTATACTGACGGCGCATCGGAGGGTGGGTTGCATCGATGGGGTGCGTGGTTCGCCCTTCGACATACTCAGGAAGCTCACCATGAGGGAGGGTGTAGGGCTGCAAGACATGTCGGGAACATCAGCGACCAACTTCCAGGCAATACACCACACATCCCTCATGGTGAGCTTGTCGTACCACGCACAGCGCTGTTGCCACGGCAAGAGCTTCGGGGCGGTTAGAGACCGCGCTCCTGAATGATGCCGTAGAGATTGGCCGAGCGGGTGCCGCTGCGGCAATAGGCAAAGACCGGGCCCGGCAGTTCCTTGAGGGCGGCGGCCATATCGGTCACGTCTTCGAGCGTCATGGCCCCGGAGACAACCGGCACGTGGCGGAAGGACAGGCCTGCGTCTTCAGCTGCCTTTGCGATCAGCTCGGCGGCGGGTTGACCGGAGTCTTCGCCATCGGGCCGGTTACAGACGATGCTCTTGTAACCAGCCTGCTTGATGGCGGCGACGTCTTCGGGAGCGATCTGCGGGGATACTGCGTAGTCGTCCGAAATTCTCTTGATATCCATGGTGTTCCTCACTGAGTCACGCGTTTTTCGGCGGCAGAGAAGCGCCGTTTGAGGGATTTGGCAACAAGAATGCCGGCGATGAGCGAGGCGAGGAACACAATCGTGTCCGAATAGCCGAGCCCGAGGGCCGGGATCGCCGCACCCGGACAGAAGCCGGCAATGCCCCAGCCAATGCCGAAAACGGCAGCGCCGCCGATCAGTTGCGGGTCGAGATCGCTTCGCGTCGGGAGCTGGAAGCGCTCGGCGAAAAACGGCTTCTCGCGCGTGCCGAACAGGAGACGGTAGCCGAGGGCAGCGACCGCAAGCCCGCCGCCCATGACGAAGGCGAGGCTTGGATCCCAGGTGCCCGCGAGATCGAAGAAATTCAGTACCTTTGCGGGATTGATCATGCCCGATAGCGCGATGCCGGCACCGAACAGAAGGCCGGCGATGAGGGCTGCGACAAGCTGTTTCATCAATCAGCCTCCGATCACGTGACGAATGATGAACACTGTGATGAGGGCGGTGGCCATGAAGGTGATGACGGCAACGATGGATCGGATGGAACCACGCGAAATGCCGCAGACACCGTGCCCGCTCGGACAGCCATTGCCGAAAGTGACACCAATGCCGACAAGAACACCGCCAATGACGAGCGCGGCGGTGGAGACGGGCACCTGGAAGGGGATTGCCGTACCGCTCAGCATCAGAAACAGGGGCGCGGCGATGGCGCCGATGATGAAAGCGGCGCGCCAGTGCCAGGCGCTTTCCTGAGGGGGTAGGAGGCCTGACAGAATGCCCGTCATGCCGGCAAGCCGCCCGTTGAAGGCCATGAGCACCACTGCAGCAAGCCCGATCAGCGCGCCGCCGGCGAGTGAGGCTATCGGTGTAAACTCGGTCATTTCTGCAACCCCATATTCAGATCAAAGGCGATCTGAATATGGGGTCACGCCTGCCTCAATGCCAAGGGGAGGACGGCGAGTTGTCTAAACAAGATCGCCAAACCCGCCGCCTGTCAGCGCGAGCTGGCGCAGGATGGGAGCCGGCTCGAAAACGGGATTGCCGGTCTCCCCTTGCCAGTGCTCCAGCCGCTCGACGATTGTCTTGATGCCGAAGCGCTCGGCCCAGAACATCGGCCCGCCCTTGGCAACCGGGAAGCCATAACCATTGACCCACACGACGTCGATGTCGGAGGCGCGGGCGGCGATGCGCTCTTCGAGGATCTTCGCGCCCTCGTTGATCATCGGGTAGAGCGTGCGTTCGGTGATCTCGTCCGCACTGATGTCACGGCGTTCCACGCCAAGCTCGGCTGCCTTCTTCTCGATAAGCTCCTGAACGAAGGGATCGGGCTTTGGTGTGCGGGAGCCTTCTTCATAGAGATAAAAGCCGCGGCCGGTCTTCTGGCCGAAATGGCCTGCCTCGCACAGCGTGTCGGCAATGGGCGCGGTGAGACCCTGCGACTGGCGGTGCTTCCAACTGATGTCGAGACCGGCGAGGTCGACCATCTGGAACGGGCCCATGGGCCAGCCGAATTCGGTGAACACACGGTCCACCTGTTCGGGTGTTGCGCCGGAAAGCAGCAGGTCTTCGTTCTGCTCGCGCCGGGCGGCGAGCATGCGGTTGCCGACGAACCCGTTGCACACGCCGACGACGACCGGAACCTTGCCGATCTTGCGGGCGAGCGCCAGCGCTGTCTTGATGACATCTGGGGCTGTCTCTTCGCCGCGCACGATCTCCAGAAGTTTCATCACATGGGCGGGCGAGAAAAAGTGGAGGCCGACCACATCCTGCGGACGCTTCGTGGTGGCGGCGATCTCGTTCACATCGAGATAGGAAGTGTTGGAGGCAAGGATGGCGCCGGGCTTCAGCACGCCGTCGAGCGCAGTGAAGACCTGACGCTTCACGCCCATGTCCTCGAAAACGGCTTCGATGACGATGTCGCAGTCGGAAAGGTCGGCATAATGGGTGGTGCCGGAGATGCGCCCCGTGCGGGCCTCTTTTTCCTCAGCCGTGATGGAGCCGCGCTTTACCGATCCCGAATAGGTCTTGTCGATGTGGGCGAGACCGCGCGCGATGGCGTCCTCGTTCATCTCCAGAATGGTGACGGGAATGCCGCCATTGGCAAGCGCCATCGCTATGCCCGCACCCATGGTGCCCGCGCCGATGACGCCGGCACGCGCGATCTTTCGCGCCTCGGTTTCGCGCGGAATGCCGGGCACGCGGGTTGCCTCGCGGGTGGCAAAGAAGAGATGGCGCTGGGCGGCGGATTCTTCGCTGTCGCGGCGCTCCAGAAAGAGCTCGCGCTCGCGCTCGAGTGCCGCATCGAATTCCATGGTGATGGCATTGCGGACGGCTTCTGCCGCCGTGTGCGGCGCGGTGAGACCGCGCGCTTTTTTCGTCGCTGCCGTCACGGCCTCATCGAAGGCGGCGAGGTCGATGGCGAGTTTTTCGCTGCGGGCGCGGATATGGATGTGCGGCTTCCGGGATGTCGCCATGTCGCGGGCGAAGGCCACAGCCTCGGCCAGAAGATCGCTCTCGGCCACGCGGTCGACCGCTCCGAGCCGTACGGCTTCGTCCATGCCGATGGGCTTGCCGGAGACGATCATCTTCAGCGCGGCTTCCGGCCCGACGAGGCGGGGCAGGCGCACCGTGCCACCGGCGCCGGGAATGAGGCCGAGATTCACCTCGGGCAGGCCGATCATCGCGGACCTGTCTGCAATACGGTAGTGGCAGCCGAGTGCCAGCTCCAGCCCACCGCCAAGCGCTGTGCCGTGGATCGCGGCAACGGTGGGTTTGTCGATGCTTTCCAGCTTTTCGATCAGGTCGGGGAGGCTTGGCTCCTTCGGCGGTTTGCCGAACTCGGAAATGTCGGCACCGGCAATAAAGGTGCGACCCGCGCAGGCGATGACGATGGCCTGAACCGCATCGTCTGCATTCATCTCGCCAAGCGCCTCGAAGAGCGGTGCGCGCAGCGCGTGGCCGAGCGCGTTGACCGGCGGATTGTCCAGAGTGAGGACGGCAATGCCATTGTCGCGGGTGATCTTTACGGTGTCGCTCATTCGGGGTCCTCTTGTCATCCAAAGTGCCGGCAGCGCCGGTTCAGGCGGCGGGCGTGGTCTCGCGCAGAAAATTTGCAATCAGGGCGGCAGTCGCCTCGGGCTGTTCGATACAGGGCAGGTGGCCGGCGTCTGCTATGATTTCGAAGCGGGCACCTTCGATCAGGTCCGACAGTTCCCGCACGAGGTCTGGCGGGGTGGAACCGTCCTGATCGCCGACGATGCATAGCGTGGGTAGTTTCAGGGCGCGGGTGGATTCGGTTAGATCGGCGTCACGCAGGGCTGAGCACGTGCCTGCATAGCCATCGACCGTGGTGCGGGTGAGCATGGCCGTGTAACCGGTGAAAGGGGCATTCGCCGGTGCTCGGAAAGAGGGTGTGAACCAGCGCTCGAGAATGCCACCGGCGATGGCCGCGATGCCTTTCGAATTCACGGCTTCGATCCGGCTGTTCCACAGATCGTCGTGGCCTATTCTATGGCCTGTGTCGCAGAGCACGAGACGGGAGACGAGATGCGGCCAGCGTGCGGCAAGCCCCTGCGCGATCATGCCGCCGACGGAGAGGCCGACAATAGTCGCGCCGGTGATGTCGAGATGGTCGAGCAGGGCTGCGAGATCGTCGACGTGATCGGTCAGCGCATAGGGCTGGGGCGTGGCTTCGGAGAGACCATGGCCACGCTTGTCGTAAAGGACGATGCGGTAATCGGCTTCGAGCCGCGCGACGACGGCATCCCAGATGCGGAAATCGGTTCCAAGTGAGTTGGAGAAGACGAGAACGGGTTTGCCGACCGTTCCGCGTATTTCGTGATGAATGACGACGCCGTTCACACGCGTGAAGTTCATGCACCTGCCTCCCATGGTTTGCCGCAAGGCGGCTTCTGTATGGGAGAAGGGGAGGGCGTCGTCAATCGACCCGGCAACGGAAAAGCAATCAGCCGGCCATCTTCATATTGACCGCGCCATTGAGCGAATTGGAGACCGTGCAGCGTGCCTTGGCGCGCTTGATGAGCTCGGCGCACTCTTCCTCGCCGGGCATGGTGTCGAGCGAGACGGTGGCGTCATAGCTGCCGATGCGGTCGGGCAGATCCTCGGCCTTCTTGCCGGAAACCTCGACAGAGACCTGCCCGACATCGATCTTCATCTCCTGCGCGGCGTGATGGAAGGAGAGGGCAAGGCAGGCACCGAGCGCGGAGATCATGAAGTCGACGGGCGTGCCAGCCTCTTCCGTGGAGGGCGAGGTGATGGCGATATTCTGTTTGGGCGCGGTGTCGACATGGATCACCTTGCCGGGGCCGATGGCGGTGGTGAAGGGGCCATAGGTTTTTGCTTTGATGCGGATCGCCATGAGAAACTCCAGAAAGGCAATTCAGACCGCTCACATGTAGTGGTGTGGCGTGACCGCGTCCAGCGGCAGTGCTTCAGGGGCTGTCTTCTCGCTGACGTGATGGCTCGTCTTCGAAGAGGATGCGCTCGGCGGCACCATCGAGATCGTCATACTGGCCGCTCTTGAGCGACCAGAGGAAGGCGGCGAGGCCGGCGGCTCCCAGAAAAAGCGCTATCGGGATCAGTACCACGAGATTGGTCATTGTGTTGCCTCGACCAGGGATTGCCCGGTCATGCCGTGACGACTGCCAGCGCGCAGGCGCAGCGCGTTGCCGATGACGATCAGCGAGGAGAGCGACATGGCGATGGCCGCCACCAGCGGCGTGACATGGCCGAGAACGGCGATCGGCACGGCCAGAACATTGTAGGCAATGGCGAGGCCGAAGTTCTGGCGGATCAGACGACCGGCGCGGCGCGACACGTCACGGGCAAGCGGCACGGCCAGCATGGTCTCGCGCAGGAAAACGAAATCGGCGGCATTGCGGCCAATGTCTGCCGCCGTGGCAGGTGCCATGGAGACATGCGCGGCGGCGAGGGCGGGGGCGTCGTTCAGCCCGTCGCCGACCATCAGGACCCTGCGGCCTGTGGAGGCGAGCGCACGCATGCGCTCAAGCTTGTCGCCGGGAAGGACACTTGCCTGAAAGTTCTCCACGCCCAGCCTTGCTGCGATATCCTTCACCTGATCGGCGCTATCGCCGGAGATGATTTCCACGCGACGCCGTTTTCTTTCAGGTGAGAAATTGCCTCTTTCGCCCCGGGGCGAAGCCGGTCTTCGAACCGGAACGTGGCGCATTCCTCGCCATCGCGGGAAAGGACTGTGCCGCCTGCCTGGTTCTCATGCGCATTCGGGCTGCCGAGCGACCAGCCCGCGCGGCCAAGCCGCCAGATGGTCGCGCCCGCGCGGGCTTCGATGCCGAGGCCCGGCATTTCCTCAACACTGTCGAACGTATCCGTCGCCCGCAGCGAACCGGCAGCGCGCAGGATGGCGCGCGAGAAGGGGTGACGGGAATGTGCGGCAAGGGCGGCGGCGGTTGACAATGCATCCGGCGTTATCTCGTCCGCATTGCGCAGCTCGGGGATGCCGAGCGTCAGCGTCCCGGTCTTGTCGAAGACGGCAGTGTCGATCTCGGCGAGGCGTTCCATCGCCGCGCCATCCTTGACCATGACGCCGTTCTCGAAGAGCCGCCGCGCGGCAACCACCTGAACGATGGGCACGGCAAGGCCGAGCGCGCAGGGGCAGGTGATGATGAGCACGGCAATGGCGATGGTGATGGCGCGGTGCCAGTCACCACTTGCCGCCATCCAGCCCAGAAAGGTGAGGAAGGCGGTGGCGTGAACGACGGGCGAATAAAGTGCGGAGGCACGGTCCGCCAGGCGGCGATAGCGCGCGCGCCCGCCTTCTGCCGCCTCCATCAGGCGCATCATCTCGGCGAGGAAGGAGGTGTCGGCGGTGGCGGTTGCCTCAACGATGAGCGGCTGGGTGAGATTGAGCATGCCGGCGCGTAGATCGCTGCCGGGTTTCACCGGCTGCGGTGCGCTTTCGCCGGTGGCCATGGAGCAGTCGAGTTCGGACACACCGCTCATGACGATGCCGTCAACGGGAACGCGTTCACCGGCGGCGACGACCAGTTTCATGCCGGTGGTGACTTCCGGCAAGGGGAGATAATCGCGTCCGCCGTCCTCGGCAATCACCAGCGCGCCACGCGGCGCCAGGCGGGCGAGCCCCTTGACGGCGGTGCGCGCGCGCTCGCGCATCACGTGATCGAGCGTACGGCCGATCAGCAGGAAGAAGAGAAGCGAGACGGAGGCATCGAAATAGGCGTGCTGGCCGCTGTTGATGGTCTCGTAGAGGCTGAGCCCGTAGGCCAGCGAGATGCCAAGCGCGATGGGCACATCCATGTTCATGCGTCCGTGGCGGAGCGCATTGAGGGCCGAGCGGTAGAAAATGCCACCGGCAAACACCAGCGCGGGCAGGGCGATCAGCGCTGAAAGCCAGTGAAAGAGATCGCGCGTCGCCTGTTCCGCACCCGACCAGACAGACACGGAAAGAAGCATGATGTTGCCGGCGGCAAAGCCGGAGATCGCCACGGCGCGGATGAGCTGGGAGAGAACGGGATCCCTGCCGGTCTCGACACTGTCGAAAAGGTGGGCGGCGTAGCGAGCCTGTTCAGCGTGTCGATGATGGGCGGCAGCGCCCCCTCGCGCCATTTCACGCTGACGCGCTTGGTGGAGAGATTGACGCGCGCACCTGCCACGCCGTCGAGCCTGCAGAGGGCGGATTCGATTGTCTGAATGCAGGCGCCGCAATGAACGCCGGGAACCGAAAGATCGGTCTGTTTCAGCCCGTCTCCGACAGAGCGGCTTGCGAGTACGAGTTCTTCGGCGCGCGGACCGGCTTCACGGGCCTGTTCGGCTTCCAGCGCCATTTCGGTGCCGGGGGCGCAGCAGCTCATCTGAGTTCTCCGCCGGCAATGGTGATGCGCCGCACATCGCGATAGGGATGGGCGAGGCCCGCTTCTGCAGCGATGTTGATGACCCAGGTGCCGTCGCCGGGGCCGTGATCCACGCCGAAGCCGCCATCGGGAAGACGTTGCATTTTAAGGGAAACGTCTTCGTCGGCGGTGACAGGACGGTGCATCACCATTGTGACGCTCTCGAGCGGGACCGGGTCGCCGCTCGCATCGAGAAGGCGGTAGGTGATTGCATCTCCGTCGACGGAAAGCTCACCCTTCCAGCCGAGCGCTGCCTGCTGGCGGCCTTCTTCCGCGCGCTCGTTGAAGGTCTGGCTCGCCACATAGGTGTTTTTGACGATCAGGCCGGTCCAGCTCGACTGCGCGTAAAAGGCCATTGTCAGATTGACCGTGATGATGACCCCGAAAAAGGCGATCATGATGGCGAGCATGTGCCAGCCGGTGAATTCCTTCTGCTTCTGCACTTTGCCGCTCATCGTGAACCTCCGGGATGTTGAAGCTTGCCCTGTAGACATCGCTTTCGAAACTTGCCTTGTCTTCGACGACGAAGCGGAATGAGGTGTCTGCCTCGCTCAGGCGGTCTGCCGGCAGGGTGACGAAGATGCGCACCTCGCGCAGACGATCCGGATCGACAGGCACGGCTGCAGAACGGTCGTCCGGCTGGTCGAGCCCGACCACATTCATGGTTGCGCCGGTGAGGCCTTCGAGCGACACGAGGATGACGCGTGGTTCCGGGATCATGTTCAGGAGCTTGACTGTGTAGCCATTGCGCACCGAACCATCCGACAGAAGCACATATTGCGGATTGCGGTCGTGGAGCACGTTGACCTCCAGCCGGTCGCGCGTCAGCAGGGCATAGAGCATGACGAGGCCAACGAGCGACCACGCACCGAAATAGAGGAAGGTGCGCAGGCGAAAGATCTTGCGCCAGTGGAAATGCGCGACCTTCTCGGAGAGCCCGCCGCCTTCCCGGCGCACGCGGTCGGGATTGATGGTTTCCGTGCCACCGGCTGTCGCCAGCGCCATATTGGCGTTGTAGTCGGAAAGCGTGGCATAGGAGATGAGACCGCGTTCGCGCCCGAGCTTGTCCATCACGCCGTCGCACGCATCGATGCACAGCGCGCAGGTGATACATTCGAGTTGCTGGCCGTCGCGGATGTCGATGCCCATTGGGCAGACGGCCACGCACGCATTGCAATCGACGCAGTCGCCAACCACCTTGCCGGCCGCCGCTGCCTTCTTGGCATGGCGCGAACGCGGTTCGCCACGCCAGTCATTGTAGGTGACGGTGAGTGAATTCTCATCGAGCATCGCCGCCTGAATGCGCGGCCACGGGCACATATAGGTGCAGACCTGCTCGCGCATGAGGCCGCCGAACACATAGGTCGTGGCGGTGAGAACGGCGATGGTCATGTAGGCGACGGGCGCAGCCTGACCGGTTGCGATATCGACCAGAAGCGATGGCGCGTCGGCGAAGTAGAAGACCCAGGCGCCGCCGGTTGCCACGGCGATAAGCACCCAGATCAGGTGTTTTGCGGTTCGTTTGGCGAGCTTGCTGGCGGTGAATGGTGCGGCATCGAGCCTGATGCGGGCATTGCGGTCGCCCTCAATGGCGCGTTCCACCACGAGGAAGAGGTCGACCCAGACGGTCTGCGGGCAGGTATAGCCGCACCACGCCCGACCGACCGTGGATGTGATGAGAAAGAGGCCGATGCCGGCCATGACAAGCAGGCCGGCAATGTAGAAAAATTCCTGCGGCCAGATCTCGATGAAGAAGAAATAGAACCGCCGGTTGGCGAGATCGATCAGTACCGCCTGATCGGGCGCATAGGGGCCGCGATCCCAGCGCAGCCATGGGGTGAGATAGTAGATGCCGAGCGTGGCGAACATGATGAGCCATTTGAAGCGGCGGAACTGCCCGGAAGCGCGTTTCGGGAAGATTTTCTTGCGCGGAGCGTAGAGCGGCTGGCGTTTGCCGGCAGTGTTTACCGCTTCGGCGTCGATACGCTCCACGGCCTCTCGGGAAGCGGTGCTGCTGGCTGCGTTCTCGGTGGCAAGTGTCATTTCGGCGGCTCGCAAACTGCTCTTTGAGCCTATCGTCTAGCGGCCGGAAACATCTCGGGCATTGATCCCGATCAAAGCGGGAGGCTGGGAGGCCGAACCCCGGCCTGTTTGGCCGGGATTCGCTGTGCGTTGTGGGTAGGGGCTACTCGCCACCGCCGAGCGAGTGAACGTAGACAGAAAGCTGCTTGACGGTCGGGTCTCCAAGCCGCTCCTGCCAGGCCGGCATCACGCCGTGCTTAGGCTGGCGCACCTGTGCCGCGATCTGGGCTTCGCTGGAACCGTAGAGCCAGATCGCATCGGCAAGGTTTGGTGCGCCGAAGGTGACGTCGCCCTCACCGGCATCGCCATGGCAGGAGGCGCAATTGTCGGCGTAGACCTGCGCACCGGCTTCCGCCAGAGCCGGATCGGACGGCGTTGCGGTGAAGGAGACCACATGGGCCGCCACCTGACGGATCTCGTCACGGCTCAGAATGTCGCCGAAGGCCGGCATCTCGCCAAAGCGCGTATCGTCGTCGCCGTCAAACCTGACACCGTGCGCGATCGTCTGGTGGATCGCCTCGATGTCGCCGCCCCACAGCCAGTCGTCGTCGTTGAGGTTGGGATAACCGGCAGAGCCCTGCGCACCGGACCCATGGCACTGCGAGCAGTTGACCTTGAAAGCGGCGTCGCCGGCTGCGGTGGCAAAACGGCGCAGCGTCTCGTCGGCGAGGATTTCATCCAGCGGCTTTTCGGCGATGGCTGCGCGCAAATCCGCCTGCTCAGCCGAGACGGCGTCCATGGTGGTGGTGAGCTCCTGACGGCTCGAATAACCCAGAACGCCCTTGGTGGCGTCGCTGATGAGCGGCCATGCCGGATAGGCGATCGTGTAGCCTATGGACCAGACGATCGTGGCGTAGAAGGTCCACACCCACCAGCGGGGCATGGGGTTGTCGAGTTCGCGAATGCCGTCCCACTCATGGCCGGTGGTCGAGACGCCCGAGACCTCGTCGATATGCTTGTTCTCACTCATCTCAATCGTCCTTCAGCGGGATGCGTGCGGCTTCATCGGCGCTCTTCCTGCTTCCGGGGCGGAAGGCAAAAAGAACCGTGCCGACGAAGAAGAGGGCCATGAAGAGAAGGCCCCAGCTATCGGCGAACTGGCGGAGCGCGGTATAGGCTTCCATGATCTTTCCTCCTCAGCGATAGCCGGCGGCTTCGTCATAGGTCGAGAAATCGACCAGCGTGCCGAGCATCTGCAGATAGGCGACGAGCGCATCCATTTCGGTGAGCGCATCGGGGTTGCCGTCGAAATCGCCGAGCACCGCCTTTGGGTAGCGTTCTTCGAGACCGGACGTGTCCGCGTTGGGGTCGGCCTGGGCGCGAATATCCGCATTGGCGTTGGCGATCATGTCTTCCGTATAGGGCACGCCGACACGCAGATTGGCGATCAGCTCGGTCGAGAAATCGTTAATCTCCAGCGGCGTGTCCTTGAGGAACGCGTAGCTGGGCATGATCGATTCCGGCACCACGGAGCGCGGCTCGATCAGGTGATCCACATGCCATTCGTTGGAGTATCTGGCCCCGACGCGGGCGAGATCCGGCCCCGTGCGCTTCGACCCCCACTGGAAGGGATGATCGTACATGGATTCCGCAGCGAGGCTGTAATTGCCATAGCGCTCCACCTCATCGCGGAAGGGACGGATCATCTGGCTGTGGCAGGTGTAGCAGCCCTCGCGGATGTAGATGTTGCGACCGGCCAGCTCCAGCGGTGAATAAGGGCGCATGCCCTCCACCTTCTCGATCGTGTTCTCCAGATAGAACAGAGGCACGATCTCGACGATGCCGCCGATTGTCACCACCAGGAACGACCCGACCAGAAGGAGCGTGGCGTTCTTTTCGATGATCTTGTGTTTGTCCAGCAATGCCATCGTCAGGGCTCCTTAACCGGCACTTTGAAGGGAAGGGGCGGGTTGGGCGACGGCGCCGCCAATCGGCGCTTCCTTGCGCTCATGGCCAAGGATGGTCATGGCCAGATTGTAGGCCATGACGAGGCCGCCAAGCAGGAAGAGCACACCGCCCAGCGCGCGCACCACATAGTAGGGGTGCATGGCGGCCACGGTTTCGGCGAACGAGTAGACCAGGAGCTGATCGTCGTATTCGCGCCACATCAGGCCCTGCTGGATGCCCGACACCCACATGACGGCCGCGTAGACGACGATGCCGAGGGTTGCGAGCCAGAAGTGCCAGGTGACGAGCCGCAGCGAATAAAGCCGCTCGCGGTTCCACAGTTTCGGCACGAGATAATAGAGCGCGCCGAAGGTGATCATGCCGACCCAGCCGAGTGCGCCCGAATGCACGTGGCCGATGGTCCAGTCCGTGTAGTGCGAGAGCGAGTTGACCGCCTTGATGGACATCAGCGGGCCTTCGAAGGTGGACATGCCGTAGAAGGCGACGGCCAGAACCATCATGCGTATGATCGGGTCGGTGCGCAGCTTGTCCCAGGCGCCCGAAAGCGTCATCAGACCGTTGATCATGCCGCCCCAGGAGGGCATCCACAGCATGATGGAGAACACCATGCCGAGCGTCTGTGCCCAGTCGGGTAGGGCGGTGTAGTGGAGATGGTGTGGGCCGGCCCAGATATAGAGGAAGATCAGCGCCCAGAAGTGGATGATCGACAGGCGGTAGGAATAGACGGGACGGTTCACCTGCTTGGGGATGAAGTAGTACATCATGCCCAGGAAGCCGGCGGTCAGGAAGAAGCCGACCGCATTATGGCCGTACCACCATTGCGTCAGCGCATCCTGCACGCCGGCGAAAAGCGAATAGCTCTTGGAACCGAAGGGCGAGACCGGAACCGCCAGGTTGTTCACCACATGCAGCATGGCGATGGTCACGATGAACGACAGGTAGAACCAGTTCGCCACATAGATGTGCGGCTCCTTGCGCCTGAAGATCGTGCCCAGGAAGACGATGAGATAAGCGACCCAGACGACGGTGAGGAACAGGTCCACATACCATTCGGGCTCTGCATATTCACGGCTCTGAGTGATGCCGAGCAGATAGCCGGTTGCCGCCATGACGATGAAGAGCTGATAGCCCCAGAACACGAACCAGGCGAGATTGCCGCCGAAGAGGCGGGCCCGGCAGGTGCGCTGCACCACATAGAAGGACGTGGCGATGAGCGCGTTGCCGCCGAAGGCGAAGACGACCGCGGATGTGTGCAGCGGGCGGGTCCGGCCGAAATTGAACCAGGGCTCGATGTTGAGGTCGGGGTAGGCGAGCTGCAGCGCGACCAGCACGCCAACGAGGAACCCGACAATGCCCCACAGCGTCGTGGCGATGACGCCATAACGCACCGGGCCATCCATATAGCCGTCAGTGTCGGGCCTTAACGGAATTGATGCTGCCCCCGCGGGCGCGAAGTGCGTGTTGCGCATCAATACGATCGCCGATCCAAGCAGGACAAAGAACAGGACCCACATATGGGCCTGAAAGGCTGAATCCTGCGCCAGACCCGCAGCGGCCAGTGCTGCAAACGCAGCCAGGCTGACCAGTACGATCTCGGTGCCAAATCTCATTGCTGTTTCCCCAGTTCAAAAAGCTTGCGGGAATCCGTTCCCCGATTCTCACGCGTCACACTTCGGGCAATGGGGGCGGTGGCGCCTTGATCTGCGTCAAAGCCTGCTCTGCCGTGGCGTGAAAAGACACGTTGCAAAGACACGTGGCAAAGACGGGGATGTTTGCGGAATGGTTGCGATGCAGCGCGCAGGAGAACAGGTCAGTGGAACTGGGCCCGCCGCCCGCTATGCGGCAGCGGTGCCGCGCTACACCAGTTATCCCACGGCACCGCATTTCCATACGGGCGTGACTGGCGAAACGTTTCGCGGCTGGCTGGCCGAGACGGGTCAAGGGGACGATCTCTCGCTCTATGTCCACATCCCGTTCTGCGACCGGCTGTGCTGGTTCTGCGCCTGCCACACAAAGATGACGCGCCGCTATGAGCCCGTGGCTGCCTTTCTCGATGCGCTTTTCTGCGAGATCCGCACGGTGGGTGGCATTCTGAAGGGGCGCGGGCGGGTCCGCGCGCTCCATTTCGGCGGCGGCTCGCCGACCATGCTGCGCGCAGACGACATTGTGCGGTTGGGCAGCGCGCTTAAAACGGCCTTCAATTTTGCCGACAATGCCGAAATCAGCGTGGAACTAGACCCCAACGACATGGACGAGGCGCGCTTCGACGCGCTCGCTGAAATCGGCATGACGCGCGCGAGCCTCGGTGTTCAGGACTTCGACCCGCAGGTCCAGAAGGCGATCAACCGCGAACAGACGTTTGAACAGACCAAGGCGGTGGTGGATGGCGTGCGGGCGCGGGGTGTGCGGTCGGTCAATCTCGACCTGCTCTACGGCCTGCCGCACCAGACATGCGAGAGCGTCGCCGACACGATCCGACAGGCGCTGACGCTTTCGCCGGACCGGATCGCAATTTTCGGCTATGCGCATGTGCGTGGTTCAAGAAGCACCAGACCATGATCGACGAGGCCTGGCTGCCTGGGCCTGAGGAGCGCTTCGAGCAGCAGCAGGAGACGGCGCGCATCATTCGGGAAGCGGGCTATGAGGCGATCGGGCTTGACCATTTTGCAAAGCCGGATGACCCGCTCGCCACGGCCGCGCGGCAAGGGCGCTCAACCGGAATTTTCAGGGCTATACCGAGGATGCCTGCCGCAGGCTGATTGGCCTTGGCCCTTCATCTGTATCGCGCCTGCCACAGGGCTATGCCCAGAACACTCCGGCCAGCGCGCAGTATGAAAGGACTGTCGAGAGCGGCGATCTTGCAACGGTTCGCGGGTTCGCACTGAGCGCGGAAGATCACGCCCGCGCCTGGGTGATCGAGCGGCTGATGTGCGATTTCGCGTTTTCGGGCGATGAAGCCGTGCGCCGGTTTGGCGAATGCGGCCGCAGGATCGTTGCCGAGGCGCGCGCCCGATTGCAGGAACCGGGCAGTGCCGCAGGCCTGGTCGAGGAGGCGGGTGTTTTCACCGTTCGCGATGACGCGCGGCCACTTGTGCGTTCCACGGCAGCCCTGTTCGACCAGTATCTGAAGCAGGGTGGAGCACGCCATTCCGCTGCGGTGTGATGTGTGTGGCTTCGCGCCTGATCACACTTTTTCGCGCTTACGCAGCGATATTTGAGCGAGCGCAAATCCTGACCCTAGATCGCCGTGCGTCCGTCCAGACGCACAAAGGACGATC
>NZ_BAMP01000036.1 GCF_000615975.1 Nitratireductor aquibiodomus NL21 = JCM 21793
CCGCAGGCCGCTTGCGCGCATATCGAAGCTCGCCTGCGGCGCTGCGAGCCTGCCGGTAACGCGGGCGCTGCCCGTCACCTGACCGGAAAGGTCCTGGCCGCGCACGACCCGGTTCAGGGATGCCAGCGGGAACGCCTTGAGTGCCACATCCATGGAGAGCTGGCCATCATCGAAGGGCACCGTGCCGCGTGCAGCCGCGTTCAACCCTTCAGGCTGGTGACGCTGGTGTCGACATTCAGCCGATTGCCGTCGCTCGTTCCTGTCGCGTCTATCGTCAGCGTGCTGAGGCCCGCCTGCGCGAGGACCGGGGAGGTGATGCCGCGCCCGTCGACGTCGAAATTCACAAGCGGCCTTTCGCGTGTGCCCTTGATGTCCGCCGTGCCGTCAAGCGTGCCACCGAGGCCGAGGGCGGGCTGGATCGTGTTGGCAATGGAAAGTGGCACCTGCTCAAGGCTGACCGCCAGATCGAGAACATCGGCAACACGGCCGCCGGCGGTGATGCGCCCGCCCGCGACATCGATGGCCAGCGGATCGAGTGTGAAAGCGCTTCCTTCCACGAGGAGGGAGGTGGGTTCCACGAGCCGGGCCTGAACCGCGCCCTGCTCGAGGCCGAGGCGGTTGAGCCGGACACGATACCCGTTGCCCTCGGGCGCAAGCGCGCCCCGGGCTTCAAGCTGCGTACCCTGGTCGAGAAGGGCCTTGCCCTCGAAATCCGTGGCACCCTCATTCTGGCGGGCGGTGGCTTCAAGCCGGGCGATGTCCACGCCGCCGGCGCTGATGTCCTGCGCATTGATGGAGCCCACGACGGCGGGCACGCCGAAGAGGTCTTCCACAGTGGCCGCAACCGTGGCGCTCGAAACCCGCGTCTGTTCGATTTCCAGATCGCGAATGGTGGCGTTGACGTCGGCGATCTGACGATCATCAACCTGTGACAGGGAGAGATCGGCCTTCACACTGCCGGTCGCCTCACGCAGAAACAGGGCCGCGGCGGTCGAGACGTCGGCGGCATCGATGCTTATTCTGCCGTCGATAAGGTTTTTCCGAACATCCTGAATGATGTTGCCGCTGGCGGTCGCGCTGCCGGCCCGAAATGCGAGTTCGGTCAGTTGCCGTTGCTCGGGCGAGAGAAGGAGCCGGCCGGCAAGGTCGACACGCTCACCGGAGAGAAAGGCATTGCCGTCTATCGTGCCGGTCAGAACCTGCTCTTCGAGCTGGCCGTCGAAGCCCAGCGTGGCCTCGCTGAGATCGCGGCCGGAAAGGCTGCCGCGTGGCGCGTCTGCCTTGAAGGTCAGATTGATGCGCCCCTCACCACCCTCGGCGCGTCCCGTGGCTGACAGAGGGCCGGATGCATTCTTTGCAAGAAGTGCCATATCCTCGAGCGCGGCGTCGAAACGGAAGTTTGCGGCACCAGATGCGAAGGTGCCGTCGGCACGCATGCTAAACTGATCGTTGGCGAGCCGCAGGTTGCGGGCGGTCAGTCCTTCGGGGCCGCGGGCAACACCGCCCTCGATGCGTGTGGTGCCGGCAAGAAGATTTCCCGCGACCTCGTTTTCTATGCGCAGATCGGTTGCGGTGCCGTCGAGATTGAGATCGAAGGCGCCGCTGATGGGGCGCACCGTGCCGCTTGCGGTCAGGTCGACCGCGCCACCGAGCGCCTGATCCGCAAGACCGGAGAAGGGGGCGATGTCGGAAGCGCCGAGCTTGATGTCACCGGTGAAGGCGAAGTCGTCAATCTGGCCGGTGAGGGCGGTTTCGAGACCGTTTCCGGAAACGCTGGCATTTTCGATCATGACCGGGTTCCCGGCCAGCCAGTCGCCGCGTGCGGTAATCGTCAGCGCATCGCCGAGCGCTTCGGCGATCTTCGCCTGCTTGGCGGTGATCTGCGAGAGGCCGCCGTCGATCTCGAAACTGACGCGGCGTGAAAGCGGGTCGTCAAGGTTCTGGGCGAGCCCGCCCATCGTCAGGACCGTGCGCCCGGCGGCGAATTCGGCGGTCTGCAGCCCGTCCAGCTCGAGCTTGCCGTTCCAGCGCTCGGAACCCGCTTCGCCAAAGGTGATGTCGAGCTTCGCCGACTGCAGCGAGGTCTGTCCGCCGGCGACGGGAAGCAGAACGCGCTCGCCCGCCGGATTGGCCACCCCGGCGCTCAGCGAGAGAGCGGTCAGGAAGTTGTCGCTGCCGGTTTCAGCCGCGGCCTCAATGCGCATGGATGCGCTGGAGACCTGAAAATTCTCAAGCAGAATCCCGCCGCCATCCTTCGAGACGCCGTTGACGTTGATGCGCGTTCCCGCACCGAAGAAATCCTGAAACTGGACTGGCACAAGGCGTCGGATGGAGCCGGCAAGACGTGCGGAAAAGCCGAGCCCCTCATCGCGCTCGCGGAACTGCGCCGTGCCGCCGAAGGCAGGCACGCCATCCGCCTCAAGCGCAAGCTTCACGTCGAGCGCGCTGAGCGGGCCGCTGCCGGCGAGGGTCAGTTTGAGCGGCGGGCGCCCCTCGACGTTGAGAAGGTTGGCAACCACACCATCCGCAGGTTCGTCGAGCACCAGATCAAGATCGAGGATTTCGGTTTCGTTGGAAAACGCAGCCTTGAGCGCAAACTGGCCACCGGGGCCGTCAAGGCGCTGGACATCGAAATCGGTATCGAGCGCCCCGCTCTCGATCCTGAGCGCGCCATTCAGCGAGAGCTCGGCGGCAAGCCCGAAAACCTCCTCGCCGAACATTGCCTGCTCGACTTCAAGCTGTTCCAGATTGACCGCCAGAGGCAGTTCGGGGACCTGAAACGAGCGCGACTCCGGAGCAGGCAGGCCTTCTTCCGGCAGCGGACGGCGCATCACTTCGATGGTTTCGGCAGCAAGCCTCTGCACTTCAAGGCGCTGGCGAAGCAGAAGCGTGGAGCGGCTCCAGTCGATCGAGGCATTGCCTATGCGGAGCCAGATGCCTTCGCGGTCGGCAATGGTGATTTCACCGATGGTTGCCTGCGACGAGAGGGCACCGGAAATGCCGGAAATACGGATCTGCCGGTTCGGCGTGGAGAGCTGATCCTCCAGGAGGCGCGTGAAGAATGACCGCTCCTCATCGGGCGTGCGCTCGCTGGGTGTATCCTGCGCCATGGCCGGCAGGAGGACGAACAACAGGGTCAGAGCTGCGAAAAAGCGGATCAAAACGCTTGTCCTATTCCGACGTAAAAGGCGACGCCCGGGTCGCCGTCTCGCTTGTCGAGGGGGACGGCGACGTCAAGGCGCACGGGGCCGAGCGGGGTAAGATAGCGCAAACCGGCGCCGACGCCGATCCGCACATCCTCGGAGAAGTCCGGGAAGGATTCGGAGCCCACGGTGCCCGCGTCGACGAAGCCGACGACACCGATGGAACTGGTGATGCGGGCGCGCAGTTCGGCGGAGGCCTCCATCAGCGAGCGGCCGCCGGCAATGCCGTTCGCCGTTTCGACGCCGATATTCCGATAGGCATACCCGCGCACCGAACCGCCGCCACCGGCGAAGAACAGCTTGTCTGGCGGTGTCTCGTCAATCGGGGCGCCAACCAGCGCACCGATCTTGGCGCGTCCTGCCAGGACGAAGCGGCCATCGCTGCCGAAATCGTAGTAGGCACGGCCCTCCAGAAGCATGCGGGCAGCCAGGTTGCGGTATTCCATCTCGTAGAACGGTTCGAGCGACAGTTCGGCGAAATAGCCTTCGGTGGCGTCCGCGGGGTTGTCGCGGCTGTCATAGGTGAGAGTGCCTGCGAGCCCGACTGTGGTGAAATCGCGTGTGCCGAAATCGTCTTCGAAACGGGCGCGGCCGGCATTGGCGAAAAGGCTTCCTGAAAGCTCTTCGGTGAATTCGTGCCTGAAGCCGAACTCGGCGCTGACCGCCGTGCGCGTATACCGCTCAAGAACCTCACGGTCGCCGAAGATCGACGCCTGGAAGTCCGTGTCGGGCGTATAGACGCCGGGTTTGATGAAGGTCGCACCCACGCGGTATGTCAGGTCCTCCGGATTGAATGTGTTGCCGATGCCGGAAACCTGACCTTCAATGCGCAGCCGTTCGGCGCGACCGAAGAGGTTGCGGTGCATCCAGTAGGCCTGCACGCCGAGCCCGTCGAGCGTCGAATAGGTGCCGCCGACACCAAAGCGGCGGGGCAGGCGCTCCTGGACGATGACGGCGAGCGGCAGAATGCCGTCGGCGCCGATCTCGTCTGCTTCCTCGATCCGGGCCGAGCGGAAGACGTCGAGCTTCGACAGCCGCTTGCGGGCCCGTTCCAGATCGTCGGGATCGTATTCGCGGCCGGGCACGAGACCGGTCTGACGCGCAACGAAAGCGGGGTCCATACGTTCCGTGCCGCTGACGGTGACGGCGCCATAAGCGGCGCGGCGTCCGGGCTCGACGGTGAGGATGGCGTCAACGGTCCTGCTTTCATGTGCGGCGGTGACGCGTCGCTCCACGATCTCGGCTTTCGCGTGCCCCTGGTGCCGCCACGCTTCGACGGCGAGGCGTCCGGCTCTGAGGATGGTTCCGGATGCTGCGACTTCGCCGGTCTGGAAACCTTCCTTTGCGGGGTCTTCCACGCGGTCGTTTCGGTTGAGGGGCGGCGGTGCCTGATTGACGATGCGTGCCTGGCTGAAATGGAACACCGAACCGGGATCGACGGCAACGCGGAGACTGGCCGGATTGGCGATGTCGGCGTCGATGGGCAGTTCGGATACTTCCCTTCCGTCGATGGTGATGCTGATTGAGCCACCATAGAGGGCCGAACCATAGAGCGTGTTCAGCAGGCGGCGGTAATCGCTGCGCGCCTTGACGATCAGGCCGGCTGCGCCCGAGGCCGGCTTCTCCCGGTCCGCCCAGAGGGACGAGGCACCCTTAAGTTTCTTTTCGGTATCGTCTGCGCCATAGGGAAGGACGAACTCAACGGTGTAGTTCCACGGTTCGCCGATCGTGTCGGGCTCTTCGGCAGCCTTGTCCTTGCCAAAAAGCTTTATGCCAAACAGCTCGAAGGCGCTGGCAGGGGACGGCGAAAAGGCAAGCATGAGCGCGAGCAGCAACGGCCCGTGCAAACGCCGACCCATCGACGGTTTCGCGTCGATTCCACTCAAACCCGTCTCCCATTCTCGAGCCGAAGTGTCGGTCACCAACCTTGCCGTGACGTTAACGCCCGCCGCCCGTATGCTGCAAAACAGTGCGGTTAAACCACAAACCGCTGGCGCGGCCAATGTGGCTTATCGGGTGTGGCCAGACAATTGTGGCTTAAAGCCGGCGTTATTGGGAATGAAGCCGAATCGGGAACTAGGAAAAGCCCGAACGGTTGTGTCTTCAATGACAATGGTGCTCAACTGCCGCAGCAGGGCTGAACAATCGCTCATCGTCTGGTTTGTAAGGAGAGGTGTGTGTTGAATGGCACAAATGCCCCGAAAGCAGAAGAGTGAGACCCGCAAGGCACCGCCGCGCCAGCGGCGCAGCGCCCGGCCGGTCGGCTGCGGAGAGACCGGTATTTATCGTCGATGGAGCGCGGACCCCGTTCCTCAGAGCGCGGGGGAAGCCGGGACCGTTTACGCCGGTGGATCTTGCCGTCCAGTGCGGACGGCCGCTCTTGGCCAGGCAGCCGTTTTCTCCAGAAAGTTTCGACAAGGTCATCCTGGGCTGCGTCAATGTGATCGCCGACGAAATGAACCCTGCGCGGGTTGCCGCATTGCGGCTTGGCATGGGCGACGCGATGCCGGCCTTCACCGTCCAGATCAATTGCGGTTCGGGCATGCAGTCGATCGATACCGCGTTCCGAACCATTCAGTCGGGAAAGGCGGATCTCATCCTGGCCGGAGGCACGGAAGCGCTCTCGCACGCGCCGCTGGTGTGGCCGCAGGAGGGGGCGGCATGGTTCGGCCGATTCGCCTTCGCCAGGTCACTGCCTGAAAAACTGTCCGCTCTGGGCGCGTTCAGGATGCGCATGCTGAAACCTGTGATCGGGCTCGAGCGTGGGCTGACCGACCCCGTTACCCAGCTCAATATGGGGCAGACCGCGGAAAAGATCGGCCACATCTTCAGCATATCCCGGGAATCGGCGGACGCCTACGCGCTTGAAAGCCATCAACGTCTGACGAGGGCCCAGAAGAATGGTGCGCTGAAGGGGGAGGTGATCCCCGCCGTGACGCGTGAAGGCGTGCTTTATGAACACGATGACGGCGTTCGCCCCGACACGTCGATGGAGCGGCTGGCCAAATTGAAGCCGGTTTTCGAAAAACCCTACGGCAGCGTGACGCCAGGCAACTCCTCGCAGATTACCGACGGGGCCTCATGGGTCGTTCTCGCATCTGAAGGCGCGGTCAAGAAGCACGGGCTGACGCCGCTGGCGCAGATTGTCGACAGTGCGTGGTCGGGCCTCGATCCATCGATCATGGGGCTGGGACCGACGCTGTGTTCGACCGCCCTGCTTGAACGCCACAAGCTCGCCCGTGACGATATCGACCTGTGGGAGCTCAACGAGGCTTTCGCAGCGCAGGTGCTTGCCTGCCTTGCGGCGTGGGAGGATGCGGATTACTGCCGCGACGTTCTCGGACTTGAAAAACCGTTCGGGCGCATCGACCGGAAACGCCTGAATGTGGATGGAGGGGCGATAAGCCTCGGTCATCCGGTGGGCACCAGCGGAAACCGGATCGTGCTTCACCTCGTGAACGCCATGCGCAAGCGTGGAGAGAAACGCGGCGTGGCGACCGAGTGCATCGGCGGTGGCCTTGGCGGTGCGATGCTGGTGGAGGTGGTCTGATGGCTGTTGGAAAGATATCCGCCCGTGAGCATCTCGCTCAGAACCGACTTTCGCTCGGTGCGAACACGAAAGAAGTCGCCAAAACCACGCACTGGTCTTTGCGAAGGGACGCGGATGCGATTGCCTGGCTTGTGCTCGACCGCGCCGGGGAGAGCACGAACACGCTTTCCGAAGCGGTCATGGCTGAGCTGGAAACCCTGCTGGATACGATCGAAACGATGCAGGCCAAGGGGCTGGTTATCCGCTCCGGCAAAGCCGGGGGCTTCATTGCCGGTGCTGACATTCGTGATTTTTCAGGTGTGAGCGAGACGGAAGCGGTTGAAGCCCGTATGACGCGGGCGCATGAAATCGTCGACCGGCTGGCGGCCCTGCCGATGCCGACGGTGGCGGTTGTCCACGGCCATTGTCTTGGTGGCGGGCTTGAACTGGCGCTCGCCTGCAGGTTGCGGATCGCCGTCGAAGGCGCAGTGTTCGGCTTTCCCGAAGTGCTTCTGGGGCTTCACCCGGGTCTTGGCGGTACATTCCGGCTGCCAGCGTTGATTGCCCCCGTCGAGGCCATGAAGATGATGCTGACGGGCAAATCCGTTCACACCGGGAAGGCGAAGGCGCTCGGGCTTGTCGATGCCGTGATCGAAGAGCGACACGTCGGCAATGCCGTTAAGGCAGCCATCAGCGGAAAACTGAAACGGCCACTGCGCAGCGCCGGGCTGAGTGGCTTTTCGCTTTTTCGTGGCATCGCCGCGCGGAAGATGCGTTCCATGGCCGCAAAACGCGCCCCGCAGGAGCACTACCCTGCGCCCCATCAACTGATCGATCTGTGGGAGCAGCACGGCGGCGGGGAAAAAGAGGTGATGCAGAAGGAGGAAATCCGCTCCTTTTCGCGTCTGCTGACCGGTGAGACAGCGCAGAACCTCATTCACGTCTTTTTCCTGCGCGAGGCTCTGAAGGTCGGGGGCAAGGGGAAGAGCGGCATTGCCCATGTTCATGTCATCGGCGCCGGTACCATGGGCGGTGACATCGCCTCATGGTGTGCGGCGCGCGGCCTGCGTGTGACACTCACCGATCTCGATGAAAAGGCGCTTGCCGCCGCAATCGGCCGGGCCGGCAAGCTGTTCGACAAACGCCTCTACAGCAAGATTGACCGGCGCGATGCCTTCGACCGCCTGATACCGGATTTTGCGGGCGACGGTGTGAGGCAGGCCGATCTTGTGATCGAGGCGGTGGCGGAGAAGGCTGAGGTAAAGCGCAAGGTTTTCAAGGCAGTGGCACCGCTTATGAAGAAGGGTGCGCTTCTTGCGACCAACACATCAAGCATTCCCCTGAGCGAGCTGCGCACGGGTGTTCCGTTTCCTGAAAGGCTGCTGGGGCTGCACTTCTTCAATCCCGTGGCGCGTATGGAACTCGTTGAAGTCGTCGCGTATGACAAGGTTTCGGATGCGGCGCAGGCGCGGCTGGCGGCTTTTTGCGGCTCCATCGACAGGCTTCCCGCACCGGTGAAAAGTTCGCCGGGCTTCCTCATCAACCGTGTCCTGACGCCATACATCACCGAGGCATTCCTGATGCTCGACGAGGGTGTGCGCAAGGAAACCATCGATCAGGCGGCCGTCTCGTTCGGCATGCCGATGGGGCCGATCGAGCTTGCCGACCGTGTCGGTCTGGACATCTGCCTCGAAGTGGCCCGAACCATGAAGTCCGGTCTCGACATGCCGCTGCCGGATGTGCCCGGCTGGCTGGAGACGATGGTTGCGGAAGGGCGAACCGGCAGAAAGGCGGGTCGGGGGCTCTATGAATACGACCGGAATGGCGAGCCCCGGAAGAGCGGGCAGCGTCTCGCGCCGCATCCCGCCATGACTGACCGGCTTGTCCTGCCCATGCTCAACACCTGTGTGACCTGCCTGCGGGAAGGCGTTGTCGGCGACGAGAAAATACTTGAGGGGGCAATGATCTTCGCCACGGGCTTTGCGCCGTTTCGTGGCGGGCCGCTGCGATATGCGCGCGCCCGCGGATTCGCGGAGATCATCGCCGTCCTCGAACGCCTGCAGGAGAAATATGGCGATCGCTTCGCACCGGACCCGCACTGGGTGAAACTGCCGGTGACCTGAAAGAAAACGGGAACCCTGCCGGTTCTGAAGCCTTATTCTCCGGGGCGGCAAGCCAGAGGAGGTAAGAATGCCGGCAAAATCCAAGGCGCAGCAAAAGGCGGCAGGTGCCGCGCTCGCGGCGAAGCGCGGCGACATGCCCAAATCCCAGCTTCAGGGCGCATCTAAGGAAATGTATGAGACCATGAGCGAAGCGGAGCTCGAAGATCTGGCGGAGACGGACCGCAAAGGTCTGCCAGAAAGAAAGGCGTGATGCTGCGGCTTAGAGCATCGGACCGAAAAGTGGAATCCGATTTTCGGATTGTTCCGATGCTCCATCAATGGTTTGGATCGTCCTTTATGCGTCTGGATGGACGCACGGCGATCTAGCCGGCGGCTGCGGTCTGCCCTGATTTGTCGAGCCGGGCCGCGATGAAACGCTGCAGGCGCTTTGCGGCTTCGCGCAGGGTTTTTTCGTCCTGGCACATGGAAATGCGAATATGCCCCCTGGCCGCGTTGCCGAAGCTGGCACCGGGTAACACCGCGACGTCTTCCTCGTTGAGGAAATCCCAGGCGAACTTTTCGCAATCCTCTTCGATGGCCCGGATGTCGAGCATGACATACATGCCGCCTTCCGAGCCGCGCACGATCACGCCGTTCATGCCGCGTATGGCATCGAGAAACGCTTCGCGACGACGCGTGTAGAGCTCCGCGATCTCGCGCAGGCCGAAGCCGTTTTCTGCGGCGGCAATGGCCGCGTGGGAGGTGAAATCGGGCAGTCCATAGGTGGCGACGAGATTGAGGTTGGTCATCACGGCGATCATCCCGGCGGGGCCCGTCAGCCAGCCGACACGCCAGCCGGTCATGCCATGGCTCTTCGAAAGCGAGTTGATAACCAGCGTCCGCTCCTTCATGCCGGGCAGGGCGCGAGGCGAGATGTGCTCCTTTTCGGAGCGGATCGTCCAGTAGACTTCGTCCGAGAGCAGCCACAGGTCGCGTTCGCGGCAGATCTCTGCAATGCGCTCGATGGTTTCACGGGAGTAGACCGCTCCAGTGGGATTGTTCGGCGAGTTGATCAGGATCGCGCGTGTATCGGCTTCAAGTGCCGCCTCGATCTCTGAGAGGCTCGGTTCGAAATTGTTTTCCGCGTGGGTTTCGATTTCCGTATAGCGCCCGCCGGCTGCGCGCACCGTGCCTGGATAGGTGGCGTAGTAGGGCGAGACGATCACGGCATGGGCGCCGGGATCGAGCACTGCCTGAAAGGCAGCATAAAGCGCGCCCTGGCCGCCAATGGTGACCATGATCTCGTCAGGGCTGGTCTCTGTGCCGGTGCATTCCTGCGAAAGCGCTGCCAGAGCCGCCCGCAGACGGGGAAGGCCGGGAAGCTGGGTATAATGGTGATGCCCGCCCCGCACTGCTTCGACACAGGCTTCGACCGTTCCCTCCGGCGTGTCGAAATCATGATCGCCGACCGAGAGCATGATGACCCTGCCGCCGGCCTGCTTTCGGGTCATGGCGGCGAAGTGGATTTCCCAGCCATTTTTGCCGGACGGGACGATGCCTGAAATGCGGGATGAGGGCTTTGGCATTGGTGGCTCCAGGGGCGATCTTGGCATTCGACTTGAAAAAGAGAGGTCCTTCGACTACGAGGACCGGCGCATTGGTCGGCCTTGTAGCAAATCGACCGGCGTGAGAACAGCATAGTGAATGAGTGCATTTGGTCCTGAACGGATTGCGATATTGATGCAGGGGGCCTGTCGCAGATCCGTTGAGACTTCCAGGAAGGATGGCGGCATGTTGGCCCCTGAGAAGAAGAACGAACTGTCTGCTGCGGAGATTGTCGACGAGGCGATGCTGACACGTCGCTCCGTGCGGGCCTTTCTGCCGCGCCCGGTCGACGACGAGACGATCAGGGATATTCTTCGCGTTGCCGCGCGCGCCCCCTCCGGCACCAATATGCAGCCCTGGAAGGTCTATGTGGTTTCCGGTGAGCGCAAAGGGGCGCTGTCCGACGCGATTCTTGCTTCCGGCGTACGTCCGGAAAAGATCGAGTGGGACGAGTACAAATATTATCCGGACAAGTTTTTCGAGCCCTATCTCGCACGGCGCCGTGCGGTGGGCTATGCGCTCTATAGCCTTTTGGGCATCGGCCGGCGCGAAGTGGAGCGCATGCGTGCCCAGCACGACCGGAATTTTACCTTCTTCGATGCGCCAGTCGGCCTGATCTTCACCATCGACCGCCGTTTGAACAAGGGCTCGTGGGTCGATCTCGGCATGTTCCTGCAATCGGTGATGATTGCCGCGCGGGGGCGTGATCTTCATACCTGTCCGCAGGCGGCATTCGCTCCCTACCACAGGCAAATTCGCCCGATCCTCGGCATTCCCGACGAGGAGATCGTGGTCTGCGGCATGGCGCTCGGCCATGAGGATGTCTCGAAGCCGGAAAACGCACTGCGCAGCGAACGTGCGCCGCTGGAGGAATTCGTCTCCTTCGTTCGCTAAGTGTCTGATCCAAAAGTCGCCAGACCGGGCTGCAAATGGCGTTTTCCTGCGCTTCGGTGCTCACGTACCGCATGTACGCTCCGCTCCGATGCTCGAAAACCGCCATTCTCGCCGCGGCCTGGCGCTTTTTGATTCAGACACTAAGCCTGTTCTCCGCACCGACGGTTGCTTACGAAATTGTAATTTCCCGGCAAGGTCGTCGTAATGTGCGATCGGCCAAGGTCTCTTCGTTCCCTGCCGCTTCCCTTGCGGCGCCCCTACGAGGAGACAGACATGAAGAACAATATCCTTTTGTCGGCCATGGCTCTGAGCCTGATCGCCGGTTCTGCCGCCATCGCCCAGGAGGCTTCTTCTGACGAGGCTGTGCCCCAGGCTGCCGGCGAGCGCCTGAAAGGCAAAGGCGGCAAGACGATGCGGGGCTTTGCCCGTCTTGATGCAGACGGTGACGGCAGCATCACCATTGAAGAGTTTTCCGCAGTGCGTCTTGAACGTTTGAAGGCCGCCGATGCGGATGGTGACGGGGTGCTTTCCGAAACCGAGCTTCAGGACATGGTCACGGAGCGCATCGTCGAGCGCCGGGCGAAGCGTGCCGCACAGCGCCTCGACATTGACGGTGATGGCACCGTCACCATCGCCGAGATCGAAAGCCAGCAGGCGAAGCGCTTTGCACTCATGGACGCCAATGATGACGGCAAGGTCGACCAACGCGAAATGCGCCGCGGGTTCCGCCAGATGGCCGACAGGCGCGGTGGGCATCATGGAAAGATGATGCATCACAAGCGCGACCACAGCGGTGGACCGCGCGGTGACATGCGTCCGGGCGAACCGCCGGCTGAGATGGCACCCGACGCGACAATGGCTGACAAAAATGCCGGGAGGTGCGAGCTGCCTCCCGGACGATCAAGTCGGTTCGTCTGGGGCTTCCGCGAACCGGCCGATAGGTCCGGTGTCGCCGCGCCGGGCCTATCTTCCGAACCTATCTAATTGTATAGCCCACATCTTCTGCCGCCCGGCAAAGCGTTTTGGCAAAAGCTCTTGCAAACGAGCGGAAAACGTAGAACTCGAAGCGTTTCTCGCCCCGGCGCTGGATTTGCACGAACACATCGTGATGCGCCGTCGCCCGGCCGGCATGGACCGGGAAGGCAGTCAGGCTGAAGTCCAGCGCGAAGAGCTTGGCCAGAACCCATTCCACCCGCGGACCCTCGATGCTCAGAACCGTGCGCCCGTGGGAGAGATCGGTCACGGTGCCGGTCTCGTCGCCAATGGCAGCAATGATATCCCCTGCCAGAGCTTCATCCATCCCGCTTACGAGAAACCGGCCGGGGCCGATGTTGAAGGCGCAGGTGCCCTCGCGGCTGGCAGCGCCGTTTCCGGGCAAGGCCGGAAGCGTGAGACGGCAGGTGGCGGAAATGCTTTCTGCCAGTGCTTTCTCTTTGCCGGGCCAGGCATTCGCCTCGACAATCGAGCCCTTCAAGACTTCGGATATCGTGACGCCGTTTCCGTCGGCGAAGTCACCATGGGAGCCGGGGCGGAAACCGCCGCCCAGCGGTGATGCGCGCTCAACCATGCATGCGCTCCCCATCCGGATCGAAGAAATGGTGGCTGACGACCTCCACCTGACCGAAGCGCCGGCGTAGCGGATCGGAAAGCAGGACCCGCGTTCCATGGCGCGCCTTGCCGCCCCTGACGAGCGCCAGGCCGATGTATTTCTGCAGAGCCGGTGAGTAGCAATAGGCCGTCACATGACCGATGCTTTCTCCCGGCTCATCTGAACTGCCGCGCTCTACCAGATGCGCGCCGCCGCCGAGCTTCTGGCCATCGAGCGAGACGATGCCGACGAGCCGCAGCCGGTTCCTGTCGATCAGGGCAGGGCGGTCCATCAGGCCCGAACCGATGAACGGCTTTTTCTTGGACAGCATCCAGTCGAGATAAAGATCGCGGGCCGTGGTCCGGCCATCGATCTCGGCGCCTGTCACGTGCCCTTTCTCGATGCGCAGTGCGCCAAGCGCCTCCATGCCGTATGGCGTGATGTCGAAGGGTTCGCCTGCTTCCATCAGCGCTTCCCACACATGCTGCCCATGACCGGCGCCGCAATAAACCTCATAGGCGCGTTCGCCGGAAAAGGAGAGGCGGCAGATCATGACGAGCGCACCGTCAATCTGGCCATGAACAATGCCCATGAAGGGCAGCGTCTCATTGTCGACTTTGGTCCCCGTCACGCAGCGCTCCAGCACTGCGCGGGCCTGCGGGCCGGCGATCGCGGCGCCCGCCCACTGGTCCGTCACCGAGGTCAGGTGCACTCTGAGATCGGGCCAGAGAACGTCGAGGCAATATTCCAGATGCTGCATCACCGCGCCTGCATTGGCGGTGGTTGTGGTCATCAGGAAATCGGTTTCGCCGAGCCGCCAGGTGGTGCCGTCGTCGAAGGCGATGCCGTCTTCGCGCAGCATCAGACCATAGCGGGCCTTGCCCACTTTCAGCGTGGAGAAAGTGTTGGTGTAGACGCGATCAAGGAAGGTGGCGGCATCGGGGCCCTTGACCGCGATCTTGCCCAGTGTGGAGACATCGACAATGCCCACGGAGCGGCGCACCGCCGCTGCCTCGCGGATGTAAGCCTGTTCGACCGTTTCACCAGCACTTGCGTAGACCAGCGGGCGGTGCCAGAGACCCGCCGGGGTCATCTCGGCGCCGTGTTCCACATGCCAGTCATGCATGGGGGTGAAGCGCTCGGGCTTCAGATCGCCATAGCGTTCCGCAGCCAAAGCACCGATGGCCACCGGGGAGTAGGGCGGGCGAAACCGCGTTGTGCCCGCCTCGGGGATCGTGATTCCGCGGGCTGCGGCCATAATGGCCAGCCCCGGGACATTCGAGGTCTTGCCCTGGTCAGTCGCCATGCCGAGCGTCGTGTAGCGCTTAAGATGCTCGACGCTGACGAAACCTTCGCGGTGCGCGAGCCGCACATCGTCGGCGGTCACATCGTGCTGGAAGTCAACGAAAGCCTTGCCCCTGCCGCGAATTTCAAGAACCGGCGCTGGCGCAGGATTGAGCGCTTCGGGCGCTATTTCAGGTAGTCTGGCGCGGGATGGGCGCTTGCCGGCGCATTTCAGGCCCGCATCGCGGCCACTTGCCAGCGCGTCGGCCGAGCTGAATTTGCCAAGGAATGCGCCGGCACCCGTCCAGCGTTGCGCTGGCTCGGGGGGCAGGAACGCCTGTTTATCCTCATCCCAGACCGGCTTCGCGCCCGCCTGGCTTGCCAGATGAAGCACCGGCTGCCAGCCACCGGAAACCGCGAGACTGTCGCATTCAAGTGGCCGTGCTTCTCCCGAAAGCCTGCCCGTTTCCGCGTCGAACGCCTGAACAAGTGCTCCGGATAACGCACGGCTGCCCTTTGTGCCGGCGACGGCACGACCGGTCAGCGGCACTACGCCCGCCTCGGTGGCAAGTGCGGTGGCCGCATCACCGATCCGTGGACGCACATCGACAATGGCTGCGATATGGCCGCCAGCGCGCTTGATAGCAACCGCAGCCTCGTAGGCGCTGTCATTGTTGGTAAAGAAGATGGTTCTGTTTCCGGGCAGAACGCCGAATTCTGTGGCATAGCGGCGCGTGGCGCCGGCCAGCATGACGCCGGGACGGTCGTTGCCGGGAAAGACGATGGGGCGTTCCAGTGCGCCCGTCGCCAGAACCACGTCGCGGGCACGGATTGTCCAGTGCCGCTGGCGCGCGTGTCCCTTCGGCGTGCGGGCCACATGATCGTGGACGCGTTCAAGCGCGGCCAGCGTGTTGCCGTCATAATAGCCCCAGACCGCAGTGCGCGGTAAGAGACGTACAGTGTCGAAGCGGGTGAGCCGTTCCGTCAGCTCCGCCACCCATTGATGGGCGGGTTTTCCGTCGAGGGTCTCGTCCGACCAGCGGGCGAAGCCGCCGGTCTGCGGTTCCTGTTCGGCCAGGATCACGCGCTTTCCGGCCTTTGCAGCAGCCTCGGCTGCCATCAGGCCGGCGATGCCCCCGCCCACCACCAGAACGTCGCAGAAGGCGTTCACCCGCTCGTAGCGCGAGGGGTCAGCCTCGTAATCGGCTCTGCCAAGACCGGCGGCACAGCGGATGAAATGTTCGCACATCATCCAGAAGCGCGTGCCCTTGAGTGGCCCGATCACCGGGCCCATGAAGGTCTTGTAGTAGAAGCCCGCACCGATCAGTCGACCGCCGAGCTGGTTTACCGCTCCAAGATCCCATGCCAGAGAGGGAAAGCGGTTCTGGCTTTCCGCACGCAGCCCGTCATAGATTTCGATCTGCGTGGCAGGAATGTTGGGCTCGCGCACGCCTTCCCGCAACAGCGTCACGAGCACGTTCGGTTCGTCGATACCGGCGCTGAAGACACCGCGCGGGCGATGATATTTGAACGAGCGGCCTGCGAGTGAAACGCCATTGGCGAGAAGCGCCGAGGCCAGCGTGTCTCCGGCATGACCGGTGTAGCTCTCGCCATCAAACGTAAAGCGAATGGTGCGGGCGCGGTCTATCAGCCCGCCCGTTCTGGTGCGGCGGGGGCTCATGCGGCGTCTCCGCTGTCCGCACTTCTGGCGAAGGCGACCGAGCGAATTTCATGTGTCAGCGTGTCGCGCTCCACCACCAGATGCGCGCGGCATCCCCCGGCGTGCTGCCAGTATTCGCGGTGCAGCCCTGCCGGATTCGGCCGGTTATAGACATAGTCGAGCCAGGCTTTCGTATCGGTGGAAGCGGGATCAGGGCGCGTGCGCGTCGCGTCGCCCTGGTAGGAGAATTCGGCGAGGTCGCGGGGGCCGCAATGCGGGCAGTCGATCAGCATGGCGTGTCCCTCAATGCAGTTTGGGTGTCGGGCCATGGCCCGTTTCGTCAATCGCCGCACCGCGCTCGAAGCGGCTGAGCGTGAAGGGCGCGTTGATGGCGTGGGGTTCGTCCCTGGCGATGGTCCAGGCGAAGGAATAGCCGGAGGCAGGCGTCGCCTTGAACCCGCCATAGCACCAGCCGCAATTGAGATAGAGGCCGGGCAGGGGCCCTCTGGTTATGATGGGGGACCCGTCCATCGACATGTCCATCACCCCGCCCCAGGAGCGCAGCAGTCTCAGCCGCGCGACGGCCGGGAACATGGCACAGATTTCGCTCATCACGTCTTCCGCCGCGGGAAGGTTTCCACGCTGGGCGTAAGAATTGTAGAAATCGAGACTGCCGCCAAAGACCAGCCCGCCCTTGTCGGACTGCGACATGTAGAGATGGCCTGCACCGAAGGTCACGACGCAGTTCACGAAGGGCTTGATCGCTTCCGAAACGAAAGCCTGAAGGACGTGGCTCTCAATGGGGAAGCGTTCGATGCCGGCACGCTGCAACACCCGGCTGGTGCTGCCGGCAACCGCCAGCGCCACTTTCTTTGCCCGAATGTCGCCTCTTGTGGTGGAAACGCCGGTGATCTGATCGCCGTCGCGCAGGAAGCCTGTCACCTCGCAATTCTCGATCAGATCGACACCGCGTCGGTCGGCGGCGCGTGCATACCCCCATGCGACCGCGTCATGGCGGGCCGTGCCCGCACGCGGCTGCAGAAGCCCGCCGGCGATGGGAAAACGCGCTGAGCCGGAGGTGTCCAGACCCGGCACCTTGCGTGCGATCTCCTGCGGCGTCAGCCATTCGGCGTCCACGCCGCCATGGCGCATGGCGTTGCCGCGGCGGATGAAAGCGTCGGCCTGGCCGGGGCTGTGGGCAAGGTTGAGAACGCCGCGCTGCGAGAACATCACATTGTAGTTGAGCTCATGGGAGAGGTTTTCCCAGAGTTTCATGGAAAATTCGTAGAAACGGAGGGATTCGGGCAAAAGATAGTTGGAGCGCACAATCGTGGTGTTGCGGCCGATATTTCCGGAGCCGAGCCAGCCCTTTTCCAGTACGGCAACGTTGGTGATGCCGTGTTCGGCTGCAAGATAATAGGCGGTTGCCAGACCATGTCCGCCGCCGCCGATGACGATGACGTCGTATCTCGGTTTGGGATCGGGCTTGCGCCAGGCCGGTTTCCAGTCCCGATTGCCTGAAAGAGCATTCTTCAGAAGCGAAAGAGCTGAATATTCCGCCATGCGCCGCCATTCTTTTTGCCTGACCCAGCCTTAAGCTATAGGACACGCTAGACGCCGGAGGCAAATAAAGCGCCATGGCTTTGCACAGGCCCGACCCTGATGCGCCGATAAGCTTGCTGCGCAGGCGTCGCTCAGGCAATGTCCGCGTATCGACACTGACCTCCGATTGCATGTGATTCCGTGAGAAGACTGACAGAAATGTTGTTGAAGCTTCGTGCCCTGCCGGTTCTCCTGTGCCTTGTTTTCCAGTTTGCGGTGCTTTCGCCGGCGGCGGCGCAGGGACCGGAAAACTTTCTGCAGATCCAGCGTGAAAAGCTCTCCGGGATCGAAGCAACCGTCGACAGTATGGAAAAGGAGGTAGACGATCAGGCCGCTGATGACGGCGAGCTCGTCGCAGTTCGTGTTGAACTGGAAAGGCTCGCGCGCGAGGTTTTCGATGCAAGCCTGGCGTTTCGCCCAAGGCTAACGGAGATCAACACACGGCTCGAACAACTGGGTGAGCCGCGCAAGGAGGGGGAACCAGCCGAACCCGAGGAGGTGACGCGCGAGCGCACCCGGCTCCTGGATGAAAAGGCGAGTTTCAATGTGCTGATCGGCGATGCCGAACGGCTTTCCGTGCGCATCAACAGCGTTGTTGACGAGATCGCCGAACTCAGGCGCGACCTCTTCACGCGCACGCTTTCACGCCGCTACGACATTTCCGCGGCGCTCAGCTCTGATGTGGCCGGTGAATTCACGCAGGAGGTGGGGCGGGTCTACAAGCGGGTTTCCGCCTGGCTGATCTTTGTCGTCAAATATCGCCTTAATTCACTTCTGCTCGCCACTGCGCTCGCAACGATCGCCGCCCTTGCGCTGCTTTTCGGGGGGCGGCGTCTGTTTGGCGATTTCATCGAGCCGGACCCGACCGAGACGGAACCCACCTATCTCAGCCGCCTTTCGCTGGCGCTGTTCTCCACGCTCATACCGTCGCTTTCGATCGGCGTCTTTTTGGCCTCAACCTACTACTTCCTCGATTATTTCAGCTTGCTGCGCAGCGATATCGCACCGCTTCTCTGGTCTCTCTTCTCTGTCATTCTCCTGGTCTATTTCGTCTACCGTCTGGCACGCGCCATTCTTGCGCCCCGACGACCGAACTGGCGGCTGTTGCCTGTGCGATCGCAGGCGGCACAGTGGCTGCTCGTGCTGGCGGTTTTCACGGCTGTCTCGACCGGTTTCGATTATTTCATGGATCAGGTCTATTCGCTGTTCGGCTCGCAGCTTTCGCTGACGGTGGCGACCAGCCTCGTGGCCACCGTAATCGTTGGTCTGCTCATTATGGCGATCGGCGGCGTCAGCCCTCTGGACGACGAGGAGGGCAGGCCCAGACAATGGCCGCTCAAATTCCGCTATCTCCTGTTTGCCCTCGGGGCTGCGATCATCATCGCGGCCATGCTTGGCTATATCGGTTTTGCGCGGTTCCTTTCGCAGCAGGCGGTGGTGACGGGCGCGATCGTTGCGACCATGTATATCGGTTTCCTCACGGCCGGGGCGATCACGTCGGAGGGCGCTTTCGCCAATTCCTGGCTGGCGCGCCGGCTGGAACGGTACACCGCTTTCGATGAAACCGCGCTCGATCAGCTCGGCCTGGTCACCGGCATGCTGATAAACACGGTCGTGGTCCTGATCGGTGTGCCGCTCATTCTTCTGCAATGGGGGTTCCGCTGGGCTGATCTGACGGCCTGGAGCTATCGTATCGCCGGCAGGATCCAGGTCGGCTCCCTGTCGTTTTCCATCATCGGCATTCTCACCGGTATTCTGGTTTTCGTGGTCGGCTATTTCGTCACGCGCTGGTTCCAGAGCTGGCTCGACGGCAAGGTCATGGCGCGCAGTCGCATGGATTCCGGCGTGCGCAATTCCATCCGCACAGGCATCGGCTATGTGGGCTGGTGATCGCTGCCTGATCGGCATCTCTGCGGCCGGCATCAACCTCTCCAACCTGGCCCTCGTGGCCGGTGCCCTTTCACTCGGTATCGGCTTCGGGTTGCAGAACATCGTTTCGAACTTCGTCTCGGGCCTGATCCTTCTTGCCGAGCGCCCGTTCAAGGCGGGTGACTGGATCGTCGCGGGCGGCGTGTCCGGCACGGTGAAGAAGATCTCCGTGCGCGCAACGGAGATCGAAACATTCCAGCGCCAGTCGGTGATCCTGCCGAACTCAGAACTGATCAATGCTGCCGTCGGCAACTGGACCCATCGCAACAAGCTGGGACGCATGGAGATACCCATCGGTGTCGCCTATGGTTCGGATGTGCGCCGCGTGCACGAGATTCTTCTGGAAATCGCCAAGTCACATCCGCTCGTTCTCAAGAACCCGGAGCCGTTCGTTCTGTTTGCCGGTTTCGGCGACTCGTCGCTTGATTTTGAGATACGTGTCTATCTTTCCGACATCCTTATGCAATTGAACGTGCAGAACGATATCCGCTTCGCCATCGTCGATGCATTCGAGGCGGAGGGGATCGAAATTCCGTTCCCGCAACGCGATATCCACGTGCGCTCGGGGCTGTTCAGAGCACAGGAGCCCGATGAGACGCCGAAGGATGAAGAACCAGCGGATGAGATGGAGGAAGAGCAGGATGAGGTGCCGGCGGGCAGGCGCCGGCGCCGGCGCAAGGTCGATCCGGAATAATCCTGATCGCCTGAATATGCCGTTCAGTTGCCGTTCAGGTTGAAATCTCTATAAACGAGGCGAAAAGGGGCTCAAGGGCCCGCTGCTACAGGGGCGGTGACACACCGATGAAGACCATGAAGACATTCTTGCTTGCAGCCGTGGCGCTGCTGGTCGCAGGCGGCGCGGCTTTCGCGGCCAGTGTCGTCAACCGTGACAGTGAACCGCGAACCATTGTTGTGACGGAAGGCGGTTCGCAATCCGAGATCGTGGTCGGCGCTGGCGAAACCATCGAGTTCTGCTTGGCCGGCTGCTTCGTGACGATGCCCAATGGTGACCGCGAAGTGCTGACCGGCTCAGAGACTGTAGAGATTTCGGAAGGTCGCGGCCGCGTGCGGTAGAACCGCGCCACAAGAGCTCGAGAAGTTTTGCAAACTCCGGCAAGTGATTGCCGGAGTTTTTTTCTGTTCTTACGGGGTATTTGCCAGGTGCCCTTAGGGAAACTTTAAGCGTATTCCTGAAATCTGCTTGCGGGTTTGCCCCGACTGTCTGTCGCTTCAGACTTTGGAAGCTCATTTCGCGTAGGGCCGTTGGAAGAACGGTCTTTTATGCGGGGGCTTTTATGGACGCGCGATCCGAACGCAATGCAGTGCCTTTGGCTGTCGATCTCGACGGCACTCTGATTGCGACCGATCTGTTGTGGGAGAGTCTGTTTCTTCTCCTGCGCCGCCGGCCCCTCTGTCTCTTTCTGTTGCCGTTCTGGCTGATGGGCGGCAAGGCGCGGCTGAAATGCGAGATCGCTTCGCGCGTCGATCTGGATGCCGCGGGGCTGCCCTATCGGCAGGACCTTCTGGCTCAGCTTCGCAAGGACAGGGCGGATGGTCGTCACATCGTCCTGGCAACCGCTTCGCCCAAAAAGTTTGCCGATGCGATCGCCTTGCATCTGGGCGTTTTTGACGAGGTCATTTCCACAGAGCCCGGCCGCAACATGGCCTCCGGCATGAAGCGTGACGCGCTGGTCAGGGCATTCGGCGATGGCGGGTTCGATTATGCGGGCAACAGCCGCGCGGATATCGCGGTCTTCGATGCCGCGCGCAGGGCCGTTGTCGTTGCTCCCGACCGGGCGGCTGACCGCTGGCACGCGAGGAATGGCGGCGAGCTTCTCGAGGCGGCGAAACCCACATTCAAGACCTATGTGAAGATGCTCAGAGTGCATCAATGGCTCAAGAACAGCCTGATCTTCGTGCCGCTGATCCTCAGCCACGAATATTTCAATGCTCCGCTTTTGACCCTGTGCGTCCTGGCATTCATCTCATTCAGCACGGCAGCGTCCGCCATTTACATTCTGAACGACTTCTTCGATCTCGGCCTTGATCGCCGGCATCCCACGAAGCGGAACAGACCTTTCGCAAGCGGCACGCTTTCGATCCCGTTCGGTTTCGCGTCCATGCTCGTGCTACTGGCGATAAGCGGCGCAACGGCGCTTTTTCTTCCGCCACTCTTCGGCCTGGTGCTGATTGGCTACCTGATTGCCACCACCGCCTATTCCCTTTCCCTCAAGCGCATGCTGCTCATCGACGTGCTGACTTTGGCGGGGCTCTACACGGTGCGTATTCTTGCCGGCAGTGCGGCGACCATGATCGGCGTGTCGTTCTGGCTCCTGGCCTTCTCCGTTTTCTTCTTTCTCTCCCTGGCGCTGGTCAAACGCTATGTGGAACTGCGTTCCACCGAGCTTCCCGCGGGCGAGCGCATCGCAGGTCGGGGCTATCGCACGGAAGATCAGGAAGTGATCGCACAGGCCGGCATGGCCTCCGCCTTTTCCTCGGCCATGGTTCTGGCGCTTTACATTCAAAGCAGTGCCGTGCGCGACCTCTACGAGATGCCCTGGCTGATCTGGCCGCTCTGTCCCATTGTCCTCTACATCACAATCCGCATGTGGATCCTGGCGCGGCGCGACGAAATGCATGACGATCCAATCGTCTTCATCATCAGCGACTGGCGCAGCCAGTTGTTTGGTGTTCTAGGGGCGGTGCTCCTCTTTACGGCGGGGTTCTGAAGCATGGCTGATTATTCGGCATTCGGACTGGTGCGCAGAAACACGGCTCAGGCGATTGGCGCTGAAGATGCGGTCGAGCGTCTGCGCGCGGGCAGGGGACTGCCGTCGTCCGTGCTGCCTTATGGCAATGGCCGGTCCTATGGCGATACCTGCCTGAACGATGCAGGCGCGCTGATCGACATGCGCTCCATGAACCGCGTTCTGGCCTTCGATGCCGAAAGCGGGCTCTTTACGGCGCAGGCCGGTCTCATGCTGTCGGACCTGATCGCTCATGTCGGTCCGAAGGGCTGGTTTCCGGCTGTGGTGCCGGGTACGCAGTTTGTCACGCTGGGCGGGGCAATCGCCAACGACGTGCATGGCAAGAACCATCACCGGCGCGGTACTTTCGGCTGTCACGTGGTTTCCTTCACGCTGCTGCGGTCCGATGGCGAGACCCGCCATTGCAGCGCGCAGGAAAACGCGGAGCTCTTTCGCGCCACCATTGGCGGCATGGGGCTGACAGGTTTGATCCTCGACGCGACGATCAGACTGATGAAGGTCGCCTCCGTCGATGTAGACGAGCGCGTGCGTGGCTTTTCCGGGCTCGACGAATATTTCGACCTGGCGGCCGATGCCGACGCCAGGAACGAATACGCGGTGGCCTGGCTCGACCAGCTTGCTTCTGGCGCGGGCGCGGGCAAGGGCTTCCTGCTGACGGCAAATCATGCCGAGGACGGGGACGTCTACCGTGTGCCCTCCGCTCGCCGCCTTGCTGTTCCTTTCCGGCCTCCTGTCAATTTCCTGAACCGGTGGTCGCTTGCCGCTTTCAACCGTGCTTTCGCCTGGAGCAAGGCGCGGGCGGAGGGCGTTCGGCGCTCGTCTTACGAAAGCTATTTCTTCCCGCTCGATGCGGTGCGCCACTGGAACAGGCTCTACGGTCCGCGCGGCCTCCTGCAGCATCAGAGCGTGGTGCCCTTCGAGGCCGCGCGCGAAACCATACCGGCCATGATGGCGGCGGCGCGCGAGGCCGGTCAGGCCTCTTTCCTCACCGTTCTCAAGCGCTTCGGCGATGTTGCCTCACCGGGCATTCTTTCGTTTCCAAGGCCGGGCTACACGCTGACACTCGATTTCTCCAATGCGGGTTCGGTCACCCGTGCGCTCCTCGAGCGCCTCGATCGCATGACGGTGGAGGCGGGTGGCGCGGTTAATCCCTACAAGGACGCGCGCATGGGGGCGGCCCTGTTCGAAGCCTCTTTTCCGGGCTGGCGCGATCTTGAGGCGCTACGGGATCCTGCGTTTCTTTCCGACTTCTGGCGGCGCACGGCGCTGAAATTGCCGGCAGGCGAGAAGGGAGAACGTCATGCAGCCGAATAAACGGGCGTGGTTCAGGCAAACGCAAGATTTTCACGCGATGGATGCAATTTATCTCGGTTGCTTCACGCTTTGTTTGCAAGGGGGCGCTATGACGGACAAGGGCGGGACAAGATGAAATACATACCCTTCATTCTCTTCACGGTGATGACCAACGCGGCTGCGCAGCTCATGCTGAAACACGGCATGATGACGCTGGGCGATCTGAGTTTTGCGGGCGCGAACCCGATCCTGAAGATGCTTCAGATCGTCTTCAGCCCGTGGATTTTTGCCGGCCTGTGCGTGTTCGTCATCTCCATGGCGTCGCATCTCTACGTGCTTTCCAAGGTCGAGCTGTCCTTCGCCTATCCGTTTCTGAGCCTTGCCTATGTGGCGGTGGCGGTGTTCGCCTACTTCCTCTTCAAGGAAGACCTGAACGCCTACCGCATCGCCGGCATCGCGCTGATCTGCGTCGGCACCGTGCTGATCGCGCAGAGCGGCCGCGAAATGCCTGAAGAACAGGCGGCGCTCGCAAAAGACAAACTTCAGTCCGAAAGGTCGATGATCCAATGAGACATATCATTTTTGGCGGTGACGGCTTCGTCGGCCGGCACCTGGCTCCCAAGCTCGTGGCCGATGGCGAAGAGGTCATCGTTGCCGACATCGTGAAGAGCGACCTGCCGCACTACCGCCAGGTGGCGTTCGTCCCTTGCGACGTGACCGATCCGGCTTCCATCAAGGCGCTGGGCTTGAAGGCCGATGACATGGTCTACAACCTGTCGGCCAAGATGCTGTCGCCGATCCAGGTGCGCGCCAAGCGGCACGATTTCTTCTATCCGGTGAATTATCACGGCACGGTCAACATCATCGAGGCGATGGACAAGGCGGGCGCCAAAAACCTCGTCCACTTCACAACCGACATGATCTACGGCCATACCGTCACCTATCCGATGACGGAGGATCACCCGGTTTCGCCGCTCGGCGAATATGGTCAGTCCAAGCTCGATACTGAAGTTCTGGCAGCCGAATGGCGCAAGCGCGGTATGAACATCTCGCTGTTCCGCCCGCGTCTCATCATCGGGCCGGGACGTCTGGGCATTCTCGAAAAGCTGTTCAAGCTGGTGGACATGAACCTGCCGGTGCCGATGATCGGTGCAGGCAAGAACCCCTACCAGTTCATCTCCGTGTTCGACTGCGCGGAAGCAGCACGGCTTGCGTGGAAGGCAGGCGTGCCGAACGAGGCCTATAATCTCGGCTCGCTCAACCCGCCGCCGGTGCGCAAGCTGCTTGGCGACCTGGTGAAGCATGCGGGCTCGAAATCCCTGCTTCTGCCCACGCCCGGCTGGGCCGTGAAGCGCACGCTCGACATGCTCGACTGGATGAACATGCCGCTTATGGACCCGGAGCAGTATCTGATTGCCGACGAAATGTGTGTGCTCGACGTCTCCAAGGGCGAGCGCGACCTTGGCTGGGTGCCGCAATACAATGATGGCGACATGCTGATCGCCGCCTATGACGAATATCGTGCCAAGAAATCTGGCCAGGCCGTTGGCGCCAGCCAGGTTCCGGCCGAATAAGGGAGGTCGCCATGACCGTCGTGACAAAGACCGAGACAGAAGGGGCAAGGCCCGTGATGGATGCACCCGAACTCGCACCCCGGACAATCGCGAAACCCGACCTCCTGACGGTGGAGGATGCCAAGGCTCTGAGCGTCGAGCGGATGACCGATCTGTTCAAGGCGCATCTGAACCCCGGCCAGCTTCACTTCATGAAGCTTCTGGGCTTCCACAAGATCAAGATCGAAAGTGCTGAGGGGATGTATTACATCGACCAGAACGGTCGAAAGATCCTCGACTTCTTCGGCGGTTTCGGCTCGTTGGCCTTCGGCCACAACCATCCGCGCATTCTCGAGGCGCGCAGGAAATTCCAGGACGAGAAGCGCCACGAGATCGCTATCGCCTTCATGTCGCAGTATTCGACGGCGCTCGCTGCCAATCTCGCTGCCTGCTCACCGGGTGAGCTCGACATGGTGTTTCTCGGCTCTTCGGGCTCCGAGGCGATGGAATCGGCCATCAAACTTGCCGAGCGCGCGGCCGGCCCCAAGCGGCCGAAGGTCGTCTATGCGGAGAATTCCTTCCACGGCAAGACCAAGGGCGTTCTCACCATCACCGATGGCAATCTCTACCGCGCCGAGTTCCGCCTGACGGACAACACGGTACGCGTGCCCTTTGGCGATATCGACGCCATCGAAACGGCTTTCCGCACCGATCCGGAGATTGGCTCGATCGTTCTTGAAACGGTGCAGGGCGGCGGCGGCATCAACGAGGCGCCGCGCGAATTCTGGCAGAAGCTGCGCCAGCTCTGCGATCAGTATGGCGTCATCTGGGTGGCGGACGAGGTTCAGTGCGGCTACGGGCGCACCGGCCGCTTCTATGCCTTCGAGCATTATGACGTGGTGCCGGACATTACCGCGCTCGCCAAGTCGCTGGGTGCCGGCAAGGCCGCCATGGCCGCGATGATCGCCAAGCGCGACATCTACATGAAGGCCTATGGCACGCCGAAGACGGCGATGATCCACGCCATGGCCACCTTTGGCGGCATCGGCGAGGCCTGCGCCACGGCCATCGAGGGCACCAATGTGCTTTATGACGAAGCGCTGATGGAGAACGCCGAGAGCACAGGCGCCTATCTTGTGGAACGGCTTAATGCGCTGAAGGACAAATATCCACGCATCATCAAGGACATTCGCGGCCGTGGCTGCATGGTCGGGCTCGAATTCCACGATTTCTCGCAGACCCTGCCGGCGGTCCTGCGCCCGGTGGTCGGTGTGCTGGACGAGAAGCTGAAAGGCTCGCTGTCGGGCTTCGTGGGCGCGCTTCTCCTGCGCGATTACGATGTACTGGTCGCCTTCACCGAGTACAACCGCAATGTCATCCGTCTCCTGCCGCCGCTCATTATGCAGAAGGAGCACGTGGACAAGCTGGTGGGCGCGCTCGATGCGCTGCTTGGACGCGGTGTCGTTTCCATCGTGAAGGATTTCGTCAAAAGCCAGGTGAAGTAAGTGCCGGCTTCTGAGAGAATGAGTCTGAAACGCTTTTCAAGGCTTTGAAAAGTTTAGGAACAGCGCCTCTCGCGCGACAACTGGCCGGGCTTGTCCCGGCCTTCTTTTTGTGTGCGCCCGGCTTTGAAAGAGCTGCCGCGCCTATTCGATCCGGTCTGCCATCTCTGGGCTGAGATAGGCGTCGAAGCATTGGTTCAGCGTGATGCGCTCATGGTCCTGCATGGCGGGCGCGTAGATCTTGAGAAGGTCCGCATTGGCCGTGGTCAGCGGGCAGGTGGGGTGCAGGATCATATCTGTCTGGCGAACGGCCTCCAGCGCTTCGGCATCCGGTGGGGGAACGGCGCGTGTGGGATCGGCTCCGATCGCCACGTGCAGTGGCGCACTCCGGTCCAGTAGCCAGGGGAAGGGGTTGACGAAGTTCAGGTTGAGGATCGTCTCGAACCTTATTCCCTGCTCTTCTTCCAGCTCGCGGATCGCATTAATGGCGCCGTCGATGGCCATCAGATGCGTCGCCTGGAAATGGAACTCCGAGTAGTACACGGAAGACGGCAACTCCTGAATGCGGATGAAGTCCGCGTAGGTGTCGCGGTGGAGCGTATAGAAATCCAGCATTTTTTCAGAACGCGCCAGGATTTCGGGTCGCATATTGAGGCGGCCGAGCGTTTTCAGGTTCTGGTTCGGCATTTCCACATTCTTGATGGCGCCGATATAGGTGCGTGCTGCGCGCTCCACCGTGTTGACCAGCGGCGGCAGGGCGGCGGCGGAGGCAAGGGCGGCAGCGACCAGAAAGACAGGGCGTTCCGTTTCGCTCTGCCAGAGCCGCACAAGAACGGGTAGGAGCACCGGCCAGATGAAGATGAGCGCCTGGCTTCCTGTGTTCTGTGTTTCGAAGAAGATGCCTGCGACAAGCACCGTCATGATCCAGAATGCATCATGGTCGATGATGGCAGCAATGGCCGCCACACTCGGCGCGCGCAGCTTGCCGGCGAGCATTCCACGATCCCGGTAGAGCAGGAAGAGCGCCAGCAGGCCCGCGGGCGCGACAATGCCGAATGTGTGCGACGCGGCCTGGAGGAAGCGGGGCAAAAGGCTGCCTTCGTTCATGACGACGAGCGCCAGGATGTCCCTGATGTAATTGAGCGTAAAGCCGGTCCAGAGTTCCAGAAGGCCCAGAATTCCCAGGAAGATGACCGCCGAGGCGACCGCAGTGCGGATGGAGACGCGGCCCGCCGCGAAAGCGAAGGCGCATAGAAGCCCACCGGAGACGAAGCCCGTAATCTTTGTCAGGAAGAGGCCCGTCATCCCGGCCACGATAGAGACGAGCAGCATCCGCTGGTCGCGCAGATAGACGAGCGCGACGGTGAGCACATAGAGAAGCTGGCAAACCTGCCGATTGTAGATGCCGAACCCGTCGGATCCGGGAAACGGATAGAATTCGCGGGTGTTGAACGGCAGAAGGGCGAAGGCGAGAAAGGGCAGAAGCAGCGCCAGCGCCGTTCCGCGCGACTTTGCATCCACCTGCCACAGCGCCAGCGCCATGAGCGGTGCGGTGACGGCAAAGAGCGACCAGTGCACCAGTAGGAGCGGCTGCGCGTTGGCAAACAGCTTCACGCCGCCTGCAAACAGATAATAGCCGAGCGGTCCCACGGGCGCGAAGAAGTCCGTGGCGGGGATCTGGCCGGAAAAAATCCGGTTTGCGGCATCGAAATAGATGAACAGGTCCCAGTACATGGGGCCGATCGGCACGTTGAGCGGCAGGACGAGGAAAACCGCCATGATCAGCGCCGTCATGGCCAGGATGGCCACCGGGCCTGTCAGCCATCTGCGCCGTCTTGCCGTGGCCACGTGTTCGACCGCCATTGCCATGTCTGCCCCCGGGGTGCCTTCTGCCTGTCGTCGCATTCTTTTCTACAGAACAGGCGATCAGAAGAAGTTAATTCACCCGCTCAATCGCCTGTTTTGCTTAATGGCGCGGGCCGTTTCGGCGATGTCGCATTCAGGCAAAGAAGTTCTGTCTTCTGAGGACTAGGATCGTTTCGGATCATGGGCGTCATCCAGCCTGCCTGCGCGGTCTGGCGGGAGCGATCGAGGGAGTGAGAGCATGAAGGCAAATGCGCGGGCGGTTGTCATCGGCGGTGGTGTTGTGGGCGTGTCGACGCTCTATCACCTGGCCAAAAAGGGCTGGTCGGATGTGGTGCTGCTTGAGCGCAAGGAACTGACATCCGGTTCCACATGGCATGCCGCCGGCCTTCTGCCGCTGTTCAACATGAGCTACTCGGTCGGTCAGATCCACAAATACTCGGTGAAATTCTATCAGGAGCTTCAGGAGGAGACCGGCATGAATGTCGGTTTCACGCAATGCTCCAATATTCGTCTCGCGCGCACGAAGGATCGCTGGGACGAGTATATGTATTATGCCGGTATCGCCGAAACCATCGGCATTCCGGTCAAGCTCCTGACGCCCGAGCAGGTGAAGGAGATCTGGCCGCTTTGCGAGACCGATGGGCTTCTTGGCGCGATCCAGCATCCTGACGATGGCTATATCCAGCCGGCCGATCTGACGCAGGCGCTCGCCAAGGGCGCGCGCGATCTCGGCGCAACCATCTATCGCAACACGGCCGTGACGGCGATTGCACAGGGCGATGACGGGACCTGGACCGTCACCACCGACAAGGGCGAGATTGCCTGTGAGCACGTTATCTCCTGCACCGGCAATTTTGCCCGCAGGACCGGGGCCATGGTCGGGCTCGACGTGCCCGTGATCCCGGTCGAGCACCAGTACATCGTCACCGAGCCGCATCCCGCCATTGTCGCACGCAAGAAGGAAGGGCTGCCGGAAATGGGAGTCCTGCGCGAGAGCGATTCCTCCTGGTATATGCGCGAGGAGAATGGAGGTCTTTTGCTTGGTCCTTACGAGGTCGGTGCGCCCTGCTGCTATGTGGACGGTCCCAGCCAAGACAGTGAGTACGAGCTGTTCCAGGAGGATCTGGAACGCCTCATGCCCTATGTGGAAACAGCGATCGAGCGTGTTCCCGCCTTTGGCGAGGTGGGCATCAAGAAGATCTACAATGGCGCAATCGCCTATACGCCCGACGGCTCTCCCATCATCGGCCCCGCGCCGGGGCTGAAGAATTTCTGGCTGAATGAGGGCCATTCCTTCGGCGTCACGGCGGCCGGCGGCGCGGGCTGGCAGCTTGCCGAATGGATCGTCGAGGGCGAACCGTCCATCGACATGATGGGCGTCGACCCGCGCCGTTTCGGCCCCTATGCCACCGAGGGCTATCTGCGCGAGAAGAACGAGGAGGCCTATGCCAATGTCTTCACCGTTCACTATCCCGATGAAGAGCGTTCGGCGGCGCGGCCCCTGAAGACCACGCCGAGCTATGAACGTATGAAACGGCTGGGGGCCGTGTTCGGATCCGTTTATGGCTGGGAGCGGCCCAACTGGTTTGCGCCGGAAGGGTATGCAGTGCCTGAAAGCGAACTCGGCGTTGGTGCGGACGTGCTGTTGAAGCACAATCATGCGCCGGCGCTTGGAGATGGCCGCGTCGTTGAAAAATGGTCGTTCCGCCGCTCGAACTATTTCGAGCATGTCGGTAACGAGGTGAAGAACGTCCACGAGAATGTCGGCCTGCTCGACATGTCGGCTTTCGCCAAAATCGAGGTTTCGGGACCGGGCGCAAGGGGCTGGCTCGACAGCATTCTCGCCAACCGCATTCCGAAGAAACGGGGCCGTGTGGCGCTGTGCCATCTGCTTACGAAGAATGGCGGGGTGCGCTCGGAGTTCACCGTCTATGAGTGGAAGCCGGGCCGGTTCTATCTGGTGTCCGCCGGTGCCTATGAGGCGCATGATCATGACGTGCTCTTCAAGCTGCTTCCCGATGACGGCTCCGTAACCCTGCGGCCGATCACGCAGCAGTACGGCGTTTTCGTTCTTGCTGGACCCAGGAGCCGCGATGTGTTGCGCAGGCTCACGCGCACGGAGCTTTCCAACGCCGCGTTTCCCTGGCTCTCGGGCAAGGAGATTTCCGTTGGCCGTGCGAGCGCCCATGCGCTGCGTGTGAACTTTGTCGGGGAGCTGGGCTGGGAGCTGCACCATCCAATCGAGCAGCAGAACCTGATTTTCGATCTTGTCATGGAGGCCGGCGCGGAATTTGGCATAAAGCCCTTTGGCATTCGCGCCATGACGGCAATGGCCATCGAGAAGAGCTATCGTCTGATCCCGCGTGAACTCTCAATCGAGTACACCGCATGGGAAAGCGGGCTCGACCGTTTCGTGCATCCCGACAAGGGCGAATTCATCGGCCGCGATGCGCTCACAAAGCAGCGCGAGGAGGGGCTTGGCTGGAACTATGTCACGCTGGAGGTTGGTGGTGTCCGCGACGCCGATGCACGCGGCAACGAGGCGATCTACAGGGCCGGAGAACTGGTGGGGCGTGCCACGCATGGCGGCTATGGCTGGCGCGTGGGAAAAAGCCTGGCGCTCGCATGGTACGCCCCGAATTCGCCGCCGAAGGCACGGAGCTCGAGATCAGGATACTGGGTGAGCTTCATCCGGCAAAAGTGATCGGTGAAAGCCCGTTCGATCCCGAAAATGCTGCGCTGCGCACGGACGGGTGAAGTAGAGGTGGAAAGGAAGCGGAACCCATACTCACCAATGGAAGCGCCATAAGTCGGGTCAATACGCCAAATTGCGTGATTTATAGCCGGCTGGACATGCGCTAGACTAGGGCATGTCCAGGTCGAGAATGGGTCTGCACCTCAATCAAAGCGGTCTGCTTGCTGCTTTTACGGGATTTTGTTGCGCCTTTCTTGTCGCCACTCAGCCTCAACCGTCCAGAGCCCAGGAAATCGTCGACGTTCAACTCGTCCTGGCGGTCGATGTTTCTCTTTCCATGTCGGCTGGCGAGCTGGAGATACAGCGCCGCGGCTATGCGGAAGCGCTGACCCATGAAGAGGTCGTTGGCGCGATCCTGAGTGGCATGCATGGCAAGATCGCGGTGACCTATTTCGAATGGGCGGGCAATTTCTCCCAGCGTGTTGTCGTTCCCTGGACCCGGATTGCTTCGGCAGAGGATGCGCGGCATTTCGCAGAGCGGCTATCGGCCAATCCTCCAAGCAGTGCCCGTCGAACCTCGATATCAGGTGCACTCGATTATGCCGGCGATCTATTGGCGGAAAGCGACTTTCGAGGGCTTCGGCGCGTGGTGGATGTCTCTGGAGACGGCCCCAACAATCAGGGTGGTCCCGTGGTTCCGGCCCGCGACCGGCTGGCTGGCATGGGCATCACCATCAACGGGCTTCCGCTGATGACCAATGGCGGGCTGACCACCAGTTTCGACGTCAAGGATCTCGATACCTACTACCGGAACTGTGTCATCGGCGGGCCGGGGGCATTTGTCGTGCCGGTCAATGACTGGTCGCAGTTCCCCGAAGCCATTCGACGCAAGCTGGTACTGGAGCTGGCTGGAACGGGCGGGCACCGCCCGCAGGTCGTGCTCGCCCAGTTTCACAGTGCCTATGACTGCCTTGTCGGTGAAAAGATGTGGCGGGATCGCTCCTGGATGTGGCAGGAGCCCTGATCGCGTTCAGAGCGTTGCAGCAATCTCTTCGAGCTGGTCGGCGCATTGGCCCCAGCCTTCGTGAAAGCCCATCTTCTCGTGTGCTTCGCGGTCCTCCGCATTCCAGTGCAGCGCCCGTGCGATGTAGCGTGTCCTGCCTTCTCCGGCATCCTCCAGGGTGAGGATCATGGTCATAAACGGCTTTTGTGAAGGGGTCCACGCCCCGGTGAAGGCGTCGGTCGTCACGATCTTCTCGTTCTCGACCACCTCAAGGAAAATGCCCGGATTGGGATACTCATTGCCGTCCGGGTCGCGCATTACGATCAGGCTGGATCCGCCCGGACGCACGTCCATCTCGACTTTCGAAATCGTCCAGGGTTTTGGCACGAACCATTGTTTGAGGATTTCCGGATCGGTCCAGGCGCGGAAGATTTTTTCGCGGGGCGCGTCGATGATACGCGCCAGGACGAGTTCGTTTTCCAGTTCAGGTGCGACGTCGATGGTGGTGCTCATTTCCATGTCTCCCAGTGTCTGTCTGTACTGCGAGGACGATCGGTGCGCAGCCACCCCGACAGGTCCCGGCAATTTTTTGTCAGGCGACGAGAAGCTGCTTGCGGTCGGCGCGTTCCTGCTGGGGTGAGCGGGCGTAGAGCTCACGGTAGCATTTGGAGAAGTGCGAAGCCGAGACGAAGCCGCAGGCAACCGCCACTTCAACAACGGGCAGGGAGGACTGGATCAGGAGGTGGCGGGCCCGGTCAAGGCGGATTTCCAGATAGTAGCGGGCGGGCGAACGCCCCATCTCCTGCCGGAACAGGCGCTCGATCTGACGGCGGGAGAGCCCCACGTTCTCCGCGATCTGCACCAGTGAAAGGGGCTCAGCCAGGTTCGCTTCCATCAGCTCGATGATGGTGAGAACCTTGGAATTCTGCACGCCAAGCCGCGCCCTCAGTGGCAGGCGCTGGCGGTCGGAGGGGCTGCGCACCCGGTCCGTCAATAATTGCTCGCAGACGCGGTTGATCAGGCTGTCGTCGAAATCCTCACCGATCAGCTTCAGCATCATGTCCATGGCCGCGGTGCCGCCCGCGCAGGTGTATATGTTCGCCTCGGTCTCGAAGAGATCGGCAAAGACGTTTGCGCGTGGGTATCTTTCGGCGAAGCCCGGGAGGTTTTCCCAATGGATTGCGCAGCGTCTGTCGGCCAGCAGCCCGGCCCCGGCCAGGACGTAAGCTGCCGTGCACAGCCCGCCGATGGCGACGCCACGATTGTACTCTTCGCGCAGCCAGGCAAAGACAGTCTTGTTGCTATAATCCTCGATGTTCAGGCCGCCGCAGACAATGACCATTGAAGGACGTTCGTGCCCGACCATTTTCTGCCGCTCGGCGGCGAGGGAAGAGCCGACGGCCACCTCAACGCCGTTCGATGCGCGGACCGGTTCGCCATCACAACTAGCCAGCCGCCATGTATAGGCTTCGTAGCCCGCCATTCGATTGGCGGTTCGCAGGGGTTCCAGCGCAGCGGAAAACGCCATCATGGTGAAGTCGGGAATGAGAAAGAAAACGATCGACCGCTTGCAGCTGTTCTCGCCCGACATAGTGCCTCCCGGTTGCGCATGACACCTACCTCCCAGGTCATGCCGCTGTCATCGAAGCGTCATCAGGAATTGTGTTTTCTGTCAATCCGAGAGGCGATGGAAAGCGTCGTTTTGCAGGCGTTTGCGTGAAGTGCGAGCGTGTTGAGGCCTGCATGCGGAGACAATCAGACAGCCGGGCGTTCCCGACCCGGTGGCTCAGCTGTGGCCGGAGAGGCCCCGGAGGCTAAAAGGGGGGCTTGCAAAAGCTGATCAGTTGACCAGGAAGCCGAGCCGCGAGCCGGCGAGGGCTCCGGTTTCACCCGGCATCGTTTTTTGAAGCCGCTGGCGGGCGAACACAGTGTTTGGATTCGTACCCCGACGACGGCGTATAAAGCGTGCGAAAAGCTTCATCTTGCGCTCCAGGAAACAGTCAACATCGAAAGACAGTCGGTTCTCACCGAGCGCCTTCTCATGCAGGATGGAGTGGGGTCGCTCGTTCGATGGTGGAGAGCTATCGCATCCGTGTCGGCGATGAGGCGGAAAATGCGAAGCGCACGTTAGGAAAAGCGACATCTGTGCGGCCCGCATCGGCAATCGAGCAAAAAAAGACCCCGACATTCAGGTCGGGGTCAGGTCGGCGTTCGACAGGTCGCGCGTAAGCGCGTGGCTTTTGCTTTCATGTCAGTGTGAGCTCCGCCCGGATGGCCCGGGCTTTTTCGCCGGGGGCGTACCGTATTTGGCGTGATGGGTCATTGCGTCGAATTCAATTGCGAAATCACGCACTGCCTTCAGGGCCTTTGTCAGCGATATCATTCAACACTCCTGTTTGTCTGGACCGGCGTTCAGAAACGCGAGATGCTGCGGTTGTCCTGACCATCGGACTGAATGCTCGTGTAGTGAGCCGGCCAGCCGATGTCCTTGCGGATTTCTGCGGGAAGCGTGTCGATCAGACGCTCGGTACGCCGGCGGTTCAATGCCGTCCGATAGTGGCGGACATAATGGTTCATGCGTGCGAAAACAGACATTGTCCTTCTCCTCTGTCTGGCTGCTTTGCCAGACGTCATCGCCTGACACTGTTGACTATGCCGCAAGGTTGATGTTCAATCAAACACAATTGAATGATCCTTTTGTTCAAAGTTATTGAATGGAAAACGGCATGAACGCTCCCCTCAATCATCCGATGCCCTTATTGGAGCTCGATGTCCTTCGCACCTTTGTGGCGATTGCCGAGACCGGCAGTTTCACGGCCGCATCCAATGCGGTCTACCGAACCCCGTCTGCCGTCTCCATGCAGATCAAGAAGCTTGAGGAGATGCTGGGGCGTTCGGTGTTCCAGCGTGATGCGCGGTCGGTGTCGCTTACGGCCGATGGCGAGTTATTATTGAATTATGCGCGCAGATTACTGGCCCTGAACCGCGAAGCGGTGTCGAAATTCGTCATGCCCGATATCAGCGGCATCGTTCGATTAGGATCGCCGGACGATTACGGCGAACGAATCTTACCCAGCGTTCTCAAACGCTTTGCAGAAACCCATCCTTCCATAGCCGTCGACGTGGTCATCGACCAGAGTGCCAACCTGCGCAAGCGGATGGCCAACCGACAGCTCGATCTCACACTGCTCACCTGTACCGAAGGATCTGAAGACAGCAGCGTCCAGATTGTCTTCACGGAGCCCATCGTCTGGGCAGGCGCCAAAGGGGGCTGCGCGCATTTACGCGAGCCGCTGCCGCTCTCGCTCTGGGAGGAGGGGTGCGCCTGGCGCGCCGGTGCGCTTTCCGCCATGGAAAAGGACGGGCGCGATTATCGCGTCGCCTATATGAGCGCCCACACGGCGGGCCAACGCGCGGCCATTCTTTCCGATCTCGCCATCGCGCCGCTGCCAAAATCCTTCCTGCGGGACGACCTTGTGGAGCTTGGCCCTAAGGATGGACTGCCCAAACTGTGCAACTATCACATCGGCATGGTCGTTTCTCCCGATGCTTCGGCGCCGGTCAAGGCTGCTGCCGACCATATTCGCTCGACTTTCGACATGTTCAGCGAATCCGGCCGGTTCTGAGCAGTCTTAGGCACGCTCTGGGGCACGCTCTTGGGCACTCCGGGGCGTAAAAAGCGTGGAGGCTGTTGCGCATGTGTGCTGACAAACGACTGCAGATTGCCGGCGTTTCGCTGTCGAGCCCCGACAGGCTTCTCTTCGCGGAGGAGGGCGTTACGAAAACGGCGCTGGCGCAGTATTACGAGCGCGCGGCGCCGCGCATGCTTCCGCATATCGAAAAGCGCCTCGTCAGTCTGGTGCGTTGCCCGGATGGGCGCGAAAGCCCGTGCTTTTTTCAGCGTCATGGCAGCAAGGGGTTTCCCGATGCCGTGCGGCACATGGCGATTGCCGAGAAGAGCGGTGAGAAGGCCGAATATCTTTATATCGACGATCTGAAGGGCGTCATCGCCGCCGTTCAGATGAGCACGCTCGAGTTTCACATATGGGGCTCACGCACAGACCGGCTCGAGGCCCCCGACCGGCTGGTATTCGATCTCGATCCCGATGAAGAACTGGACTTCACTGCGGTTCGTCGCGCCGCCTTCACGATGCGTGACCGGCTTGCCGATCTCGGCCTTCAGACCGTGCCGCTTCTGACCGGTGGCAAGGGTATCCACGTGGTCGCACCGCTGGAGCGCCGTCGGGAGTGGCTGGACATCAAGGATTTTGCCAGGGGATTTGCAAAGCGTCTGTCCGAAGACGAGCCCGAGCGCTTTCTGGCTGAAGCGTCGAAGGCGAAGCGGGAAGGGCGGGTCTTTGTCGACTGGCTGCGCAATGAGCGCTCCGCCACGGCCATCGCGCCCTACTCGACGCGGGCGAAACCCGGTGCGCCGGTGGCGGCGCCGGTTTCCTGGTCCGAGCTTGAGACCATTGCTGTATCAAGCGCCTTCGCCATCGCCGATATGGATGAGCGGCTTGCAGCGCCCGATCCCTGGGCGGAAAGTACCGGCTGGCGCCAGTCCCTCACAGATAAAATGCTGAAAGCCGTGACATAGCGTTTCGCCTACCGGGGAGCGACCACGCTAATCGCGGCGGCGCCGTGCCGCGCGTTCTTCGCGTGAGCGCCGGCGGGGGCGCGCTGCACCCGTTTCATCGGCTGGAGCGCCTGCCATTGCACGCGGCGGTAGCTGCACCTGTTCTGCCAGTTTCGGGAACGGGTCGACCTTGTTGGGCAGCGCATGGCATGCACGAAATGCTCCTGAAACCTCGGCTCCAGGGCGGTCTCGATTTTCTCGATGCGCCTTACCGTCTCTTCGATTTCGCGGCGGTGGTTGCGGTTGAGCAGCGCCATACGTGCGCCTGTGCCGGCGGCGTTGCCGACGGCCGAGACCCGGTCGAGGTCGCAATCGGGGATCAAGCCCAGAACCATGGCGTATTGCGGATCGATGAAGGATCCGAACGCGCCGGCAAAGCGGATCGTGTCCACGGTTTTCACGCCCTGCTTCTCCATAAGGAGCTTCGTGCCGGCATAGAGCGCGGCCTTGGCAAGCTGGATCGCCCGCACATCGTTCTGGGTGATGGTGATGCGCGGTTCGGCCTCGCTCAGAACATAGGAGAACGTCCGGCCCTCGGCGACGATGCGCGGGTTTCGAACCGCCAGCGCTCCGTCCACCACACCATCCTCCGAGATAATGCCCGCCAGATACATCTCGGCGATCACCTCGATGATGCCGGAGCCGCAGATGCCGGTGACACCGGCCTGCCCGAGCGAACCGGGAAAGCCCGGCTCGTCCGACCAGAGCTCGCTGCCGATCACCCGAAAGCGCGGAGCTAGCGTTTCCCGGTCGATGCGCACGCGTTCGATGGCGCCGGGCGCGGCGCGCTGGCCGGACGAGATTTCTGCGCCCTCGAAGGCCGGGCCTGTCGGCGAAGACGCGGCCACCACACGCGCCCGGTTGCCTAGAACGATCTCCGCATTGGTGCCCACATCGACGATCAGCATCATTTCGTCCTGGCGGTGCGGCCCCTCCGACAGCGTGACGGCGGCGGCATCGGCTCCCACATGGCCGGCTATGCAGGGCAGCAGATAGGTGCGCGCGCCCGGATTGAGCTTGAGCTTCAGATCGTCGGCCCGGAGCCTGACCGCGCCGGAAACCGCCAGCGCGAAGGGAGCGCCGCCCAGCTCTGTCGGGTCAATGCCGAGAAAAAGATGGTGCATGATGGGGTTCGCGACGAACACGGCGTCCAGAATGTCGCTGCGCTCAATTCCGCCGTCGTCGGCCACTTTCTGCACCAGTTTCGATATCTCCTGGCGTACGGCACGCGTCATCGCCTCGCGTCCGTCCGGGTTCATCATCACATAGGAAACCCGGCTCATCAGGTCCTCGCCAAAGCGAATCTGGGGGTTCGATGCGCCGGCCGAGGTCACCACGCGTCCCGACAGAAGCGAAACGAGATGCATGGCGATTGTGGTCGAGCCGATGTCGCAGGCAAGCCCGTAGGCTTCGTTTTTCAGGCCCGGCCACAGGGCGACCAGCCGGGCAATGTCGTCATCTGCGTCCTGATACAGGGCGGCGGTGACGGTCCAGTTGCCTTGGCGCAATATCGCCTGCACCTGTGACAGAAGATGCGCATCCGCCTCGATGCGCCCAAACCCCCAGTCTTTTTGCAGGGCAGTTTTCAGCCGGTCGAGATCGCCGAGCGGCTTGTGCATGTCGGGCTCTTCAACCTCCACATAGCAAAGGTGAACCGCCGGATGGCGCTCGATGACACGGGTATCGGCATCCTTGCGCACCACCTGCGCATTGATCACCGCGTCCTGCGGCACGTCCACCACCAGGTCGCCTTCGATGGTGGCCGAGCAGGAAAGGCGACGAGCTGCGGGCAGCACGCGCTTTTCAGCGTAACGGGCTTCCTTTGCGCCGACCGGTGAGATGTGATCCGGGGAGGAGGAAATCTTGTGTTTGGCGAAATGGCCTTCCTGCACCTCGATCTGGCATCGTCCGCAGGTGGCGCGTCCCCCGCACACGCTCTCCACGTAAACGCCAAGCTGCCGCGCGGCATCGAGTATGGTCGTGCCCCGGGGGAAACGCCCCCGCTTGCCGGACGGCATGAAGAGAACGAGCGGATCATCGCTCATGGCGAGGCCCGTTAGTTGGGGGTGGCAACCTGGCAGGCATGGAATGACGGGTGAACGCAATCAAGGCATTTTCACCCCCGCGCTCTGCGTGCATCGCGGCCGCCGCGG
>NZ_BAMP01000035.1 GCF_000615975.1 Nitratireductor aquibiodomus NL21 = JCM 21793
GCCCCAGGCAACAGCATCGTGACGGGCCGTGCCGCCCCGCCGCTGGAGTGCCGCGCCCATGACCGGATAACGCGCCTCGGGCGAAATGTTGAGCGGCGGGCAAAAGGCCTTCGCCTCCTCAGGCGTCAGCCACTCATTGTCCACGCCGTTCAGCCGGTTGGCATGGATATGACGTTTGAACACCTGCACATCGTGCACATTGTGCGCCAGCATCATCACGCCGCGCGGCGAATACATGACGTTGTAGTTCAAATCCTGCGAAAGCCCGTCCCAGAGCTTCACGGAATGATCGTAGATACCCGCGCTCTCGTCATAGAGATAGTTGGAGCGGATGATGGTGGTGTTGCGGCCGGTGTTGCCGCCGCCGAGCCAGCCCTTTTCCAGCACGGCGACATTGGTGATGCCGTGCTCCTTTGCGAGATAATAGGCCGTTCCCAACCCATGTCCCCCGGCACCGACGATGATGACGTCGTAGCTCTTTTTCGGTTCGGGCGAAGACCACTGTTCCGGCCAGCCCCTGTGGCCACGCATGGCCTCGCGGGCGATGGCGAAGACGGAATATTTGCGCATGGGCCTCTCCGCAATGCAGGCAGCGCGCCGCAGCCGGGCGCCTTCAGACACAGCCTAGCAGTAGCGAAATCCCACGCAATGGTTTGCGCTGATTGCGACGGCAATTGCCGTTTTGCGCCAAGCCTCGTCGTCATTGCTTTCGTCTGGCCTCCCGTCTGGTTTCGGGTGCTGACACGCCGCATTGCTGAGAGCTTCGCATCACCCCGGCAGCGCCGGCAGAGCGAAGTGAAAGGATACCAGATGACATCGCTGAAAGAGAAAGTCGCCATCGTAACCGGCGCAAGTGCCGGTATCGGTCGGGCGGCAGCCAGGCTGTTCGCCCAGCACGGCGCCAGGGTCGTCGTTACAGCACGACGGCAGGCAGAACTGGACACACTTGTCGGCGAGATCGAAGCGAATGGAGGCGAAGCCATCGCGCTTGCTGGCGATGTGCGCGAGGATATTCACAATCAGAAACTGGTCGCAGTCGCCGAAAGCAGCTTTGGAGGTCTCGACATCGCTTTCAACAATGCTGGCGCTGTCGGCCCGCTGGTGCAGATCGAGGCACTCGAACGCTCGGACTGGAACGATGTGATCGAAACCAATCTGAGCTCCGCCTTTTCGGCTGCCCGGTACCAGGTACCGGCCATGAGGCGCCGAGGCGGCGGTTCGCTGATCTTCACGTCGAGCTTCGTTGGTCATGAGACCGCAGGCATGCCCGGTATGGCGGCCTATGCGGCGAGCAAGGCCGGGCTCGTCGGCCTCGTTAAATCGCTGGCATCGGATCTCGGGCACGAAGCCATTCGCGTGAATGCGCTTCTTCCCGGCGGGACCGACACCAGAATGGCCACGTTCGAAAACGAGGAACAGCGCGCCTTTGTCGAAGGCATGCATGCGTTGAAACGCATCGCACGTCCCGAAGAGATCGCCCAGTCAGCACTGTTTCTCGCTTCGGACGCCTCGAGCTTCACAACCGGCACAGCCATGCTGGCCGATGGCGGCGTTGCCATCAGCAAGGTCTGACCGGGGGTTATCGATGCTGGCGAAATCGCTTCGCCAGCATCCAGCCATAGGCGAGGAAAAGAAGCGAGATATAGAGCTCGCGCACCTCGGAAAGCTCATACCCATCCACCATGTCGACGCCGCGCATGATGAACACCAGTTTGGAGACCACATAGATGGCCGCAAGGGAGATGGCGGCAAGGCGCAGCTCGAAGGATTTGAGCTGACGAACGATGTCGAGACAGATCAAAAGCCCCAGGAAGAACCAGACCTGGTAGGGCACGATGTTCCAGGATTCGAACATCAGCGACGCCACAGGCAGCCCGAAAAGCGCAAAGATTCGCGGCGGCAGATAAGGCTCCACCTGAGCGAAGAGATCGCCCGCACCGCGCGGCCAGCACCAGGGCAGGACCACAAAGCAGAAGATCGCGCTCGTGTAGTAGATGGCCTCGAACTGGTAGGTGTAGAAATTGTGGATGTTGGTTTCGTTCTGAACGTTTTTGCTGAACAGCTCGGGCGTGGCCCAGCCAAGCCAATGCTGCCCCCAGGACATCTCTTCCATCAGAATGAGAAACACCACGCCGGCCATGCCAGCCAGCACCAGCTGCGGCGGGAAGACGCCAAGCAGCCGCGCACCGCGCATGCCGCGCGCGCGCCAGGCAGCGACAAGGAAACTGACGACCGCTGCAATGAGAAGAACCTCGGTGGCCATGCCCAGCGGCTGCATCTCGCGAACAAAATCGTTCAGCGCAGTGGGAACAAAATGAACGGCGGCTGCAACCGCCAGAAGGAATGCGCCGGCAGCACCAATGGCCCAGAACGCCTGCGCGCGATCCCCTCTCGCCAGGGCCAGGGCACCCATTGCCGGCTTCAAGGCGAAAAAGAGCAAGAGCGCTGCCAGAAAGGAAAAGCCGATCCGGGCGCGGCCAAAGGGCGTGAAATCAGGGTCGCCCTTGCGCAGCAGGCCATATCCATGGACGAGTTCGCCATAGACAGCCGAACCAACGACCAATATGAAAGCGACCGTGCCGAAACCAAGTCTCATCAGACTTGCCTCCAGCCCAGTGCCGGCCCGCCCGTCCCCTTCCGACATGTCGATATACTCCAATATAGAAAAACACGTTTGTGTAGTGTTCTTTCCTTTTCTCTACGTTAACGTGAACCCCCTAGTGAAGCGGGCGCAGGAAAAATTCACAAGAAATAGCTCGACAGAAATAGAGGCTTCTGCTATGAGCCAGCGCTATTCGCGGCAAAATATGGCTGCGGAAGCCTCGGCCCATGGGCGGAGGAAAACCAGAATTCACATTTGAAAATTAGAAGACCAACGTTCTGACAGGAAACCCACGTGCAGGTACTCGTCCGCGACAACAATGTTGATCAGGCGCTTCGCGCGCTGAAGAAGAAAATGCAGCGCGAAGGCATCTTCCGCGAGATGAAGATGCGTGGGCACTATGAGAAGCCGTCAGAAAAGCGCGCGCGCGAAAAGGCTGAAGCCGTACGCCGCGCACGCAAGCTGGCGCGCAAGCGCGCTCAGCGCGAAGGTCTGGTCGGCGGCCGGCCGGGCGCACGCTGATAGCGCCCATCTTTCGACGATTTCTGTCTATAACGAACGCGGTACGATCTTTTGGTCGTGCCGCGTTTTCGCATATCCGATGACTCTTTGCATGGGTACGGCAATGGCTTGGTTTGGTGCTCGGGTTATGGCATTAAATGGCATGACTTTTTTCGATACGCCCTCCCCCCGCTTTTCGCGCAATGCGCTTGCCGGTCTTGCCCTTGCTGCACTTGTGCCGCTGACAGCCTGCCAGACTGCCACAAACCCGGCGACGGATCTGAGCCGCATCGACACCGCTCAGGGCTCTGCAGAAAACATCAATTCGTTGAGCGCGGTCATCCAGCGTACCCCCAATGAGCCGGAAGCGTATAACATGCGCGGCGCAGCTTACGGTCGTGCGGGGCGCTATCAGGATGCTCTGAAGGATTTCGACAAGGCGATCTCGCTCAACCCGCGCTCGCCGAACACCTATGCCAACCGTGCACTGATCCATCGCTACACGGGCAACAACCAGCAGGCGCTTGCGGATTACAATCAGGCGATCTCGCTCGATCCAAACTACGACACGGCCTATATCGGGCGCGCAGAGATCTACCGCCTGTCGGGCCGCTCCACGGATGCGCTTGCAGATCTGGAACGCGCCATCCAGCTCGACACCACGGATCCGCGCGCCTATTACCGCCGCGGTCTTCTTTATCAGGCAAGTGGCCAGCACCAGTTTGCGATCGAGGATTTCGCGAAGGCGATCTCGCTCGCACCAGACGCGCCCTATGGCTACAACGGCCGGGGCCTCTCCTACCTGGCGCAGGGGGATGACGAGAACGCATTCTCCGACTTCAATACCGCCATTCGGCTTGACGACGATCTGGCCGAAAGCTGGGCGAACCAGGCGCTCGTATACGAGAAACGCGGCGACAAGGCGAAGGCTGCCAAATCCTATGCCCGAGCACTTCAGCTGGACCCCGAATACATGCCGGCACGCGACGGCCTGGCCCGGACACGGATCTAATTCCCAAATATAGTCAATGCCTTAGCCCCGGAGTTTTGCTTCGGGGCTTTTGGTTGTCTTCACGAAAAATCACGCAAATTAATCTGGAACCTTCTCTGCAGTGGCGTGTTTTGAGCCCGGACCACAAAAGGAGTTCCAGTGATGAAAAAAGCAATCATTCTCGCTTCCGTCCTGACGGCTGCAGCCGCCACCCCGGCACTTTCACAGCAGCGCGTGGAGGTCGGTGTTCTCGACTGCGTGATCGAAGGCGGCGCGGGCGTGGTGATCGCCTCCTCCCAGGAACTGGCCTGTACCTTCGAGCCCGCCGATGAGAACCGTCCGCCCGAAACCTATGTCGGTGTGGTGAACAAGTTCGGCCTCGATGTCGGCGTCAAGGACGCCACGCAGATGCAGTGGCTGGTCATGGCCCCCACGGCCGATGCCTACGCGCCGGGCGCGCTTGAGGGCGACTATGCGGGCGTGAGCGCAGAAGTGGCAGCCGGTCTTGGCGCAGGTGCCAACATCCTTGTAACGCAGGACAGCGAAAGCCTCATGCTTCAGCCCCTGAGCGTGGAAGGAAAGACCGGCATCAATGTCGCGCTGGGTGTGAGCGAGTTCCAGCTTCGCTCGACTGCCGCTGCCGAGTGAATTTTCCCTGCCCCACCCGGCAACAAAAAAGCCCGGCTTCGTGCCGGGCTTTTCCGTGTGATTGCTTTAGTGATCCATCGCCTTGACGATGTCTTCCGTCATTTTCTTGGCGTCACCCAGAAGCATCATCGTGCCATCCTTGTAGAACAGCGTGTTGTCGATACCGGCATAACCGGAGCCGAGCGAGCGTTTGACGAAGAGACAGGTGCGCGCCTTGTCCACGTCGAGGATCGGCATACCGTAGATCGGCGAGGACTTGTCGTCGCGCGCTGCCGGGTTGGTCACGTCGTTGGCGCCGATGACATAGGCAACGTCGGCCTGCGCGAACTCGGAGTTGATGTCTTCGAGCTCGAACACTTCGTCATAAGGCACCTGAGCCTCGGCGAGCAGCACGTTCATGTGACCGGGCATGCGGCCCGCGACCGGGTGAATGGCGTATTTCACCTCGACACCGGCTTCCTTCAGCTTGTCGGCCAGCTCGCGCAGCGCATGCTGCGCCTGGGCGACGGCCATGCCGTAACCGGGCACGATGATGACTTTCTGCGCATTCGCCATCAGATAGGCGGCGTCATCGGCGGAGCCCTGCTTGACCGTACGATCCATATCGTCGTCGGCGGCAGCCGCCGTCTCGCCACCGAAGCCGCCGAGAATGACCGAGATGAAGGACCGGTTCATGCCCTTACACATGATGTAGGACAGGATCGCACCGGAAGAGCCAACCAGCGCGCCGGTGATGATGAGTGCGAGATTGCCGAGCGTGAAGCCGATGCCTGCTGCGGCCCAGCCCGAATAGGAGTTGAGCATCGACACGACGACTGGCATGTCCGCGCCACCGATCGGAATGATGATGAGTACACCGAGCACCAGGGAGGCGGCAACGATCAGCCAAAAAATGGTCGTGCTCTGCGTGGTGACGAGCAACACGATCATAACGACCAGCGCAATGGCCAGGCCCGCATTCACCACATGCCGCATAGGCAGCATGATCGGCTTGCCGGACATGCGGCCATCCAGCTTCAGGAAAGCGATGATGGAGCCGGTGAAGGTGATCGCGCCAATGGCGACGCCCAGCGACATCTCGACCAGCGCCTGCGCGTGGATCGCACCCAGTTCGCCGATGCCGAAGCTCTCCGGCGCATAGAGCGCGGCTGCGGCCACCATGACGGCGGCAAGGCCGACAAGCGAGTGGAAGGCGGCCACGAGCTGCGGCATTGCGGTCATGGCGATGCGCTTGGCAATCACCGCGCCGATCCCGCCGCCGATGGCGAGACCGACGACGATGAGCACGAAACCGCCAAAGGAGGGCGTTGCGTAGAGCAGCGTGGTGCCAATGGCGATGGCCATGCCGACCATGCCGTAGACATTGCCCTGACGACTGGTGGTGGGATGCGACAGGCCCCTCAGCGCAAGGATGAAGAGAATGCCGGAAACGAGATAGAGGAAGGATGCAAGATTGGCGCTCACGTCACTTGTCCTTCTTCTTGTACATGGCAAGCATGCGGCTCGTCACAAGAAAGCCGCCAAAGATGTTCACCGACGCAGGATGAGCGCGATGAAGCCGAAGCCCGTGGCAAGCCCCGAAGCGGAGATGCCCACGGCCAGCAGCGCACCGACCACGATCACCGAGGAGATCGCGTTGGTGACCGACATGAGCGGCGTGTGCAGCGCCGGCGTCACCGACCAGACCACGTAATAGCCGACGAAAATCGCCAGCACGAAGATTGCGAAGCGGAAGACGAACGGGTCGATCGCCCCGCCGGATGCGCCATGCGCAAGCGCGCCGGCGGCATCGGCGACTTCGGCCGCCTGCATGCCTTCAATGGCGGCACGAACGCTCGCCGCGGCGCTGTCGAGCTGGTCGAGCGCCTTTTCGAGTGCGGTTGGTTCCATCAGGATTCTCCCCCCGATTTGGTTGCGGCAGGCTTATCAGCAGCGCTGGATGCGCCAGCCGGTTTTTCTGCCGTTTTCCGAGCCGCCGTTTTCTTGGTCGCCGCGCCCCCTGAAGCCTTGGCTGCGGGCTTGCGCGCGGGTGCCTTGCGGGCTGGCGCCTTTTTCGGCGCGGCGGCCTTGGCAGCGGGCTTTGCGGTGTCGACGAAATTGGGATGCACCACCTTGCCGTCATGGGTAAGCATGGTGGCCTTCACCAGCTCGTCTTCCATGTCTACGGCGAGCACCTTCTTCTCCTTGTCGACCATGGTCTCAAGGAAGGTGTAAAGGTTTTTGGCGTAAAGCAGCGAAGCGGATGCGGCGACACGACCGGGCACGTTGAGATGGCCGACGATCTTCACGCCATTGGCCGTTGTAACAACCTCACCTGCCTTCGCGCCTTCCACATTGCCACCACGCTCCACCGCCAGATCGACGATGATGGAGCCAGGCTTCATGGACTTGACCATGTCCGCACTGACAAGCGCGGGGCCGGGCGGCCCGGAATGAGCGCCGTGGTGACGACGATGTCCTGCTTGGCGATGTGCTCGGCGACGAGTTCGGCCTGGGCCTTCTTCTCCTCATCCGTCAGCTCGCGGGCATAACCGCCATCGCCGGAAGCATCTTTCAATGCCTCGGTCATGATGAATTTCGCGCCGAGCGACTGGACCTGCTCGCCGGCAGCCGCACGAACGTCGGTGGCGGTGACGACAGCACCCAGACGGCGCGCGGTGGCGATGGCCTGAAGGCCGGCAACGCCAGCGCCCATGACGAACACCTTGGCAGCCGGCACGGTGCCGGCAGCGGTCATCATCATCGGTAGCGCACGATCATACTCGGCGGCTGCGTCGATCACCGCACGGTAACCGGCAAGGTTGGCCTGCGAGGACAGGACGTCCATGGACTGCGCGCGCGTGATGCGCGGCATGAACTCCATGGCAAAGGCGGTGACGCCTGCAGCAGCCATGGCCGCCACATCGCCCTCATTGCCGTAGGGGTCCATACTGGCAAGAACCAGCGCGCCTTTTTTGTAGGTTTTGGCTTCGGCCGGTGTCGGGCGCCGCAACTTCAGGACAACATCAGCCTTGCCGGCATCTGAAGCCTTGCCGATCTTTGCGCCGGCCTTCTCAAATTCAGCATCGACAATACGCGACTGCTCACCTGCGTTTTTTTCGACGACAACATCGAAACCCAGACCTACAAATCGCTTGACCGTTTCCGGAGAGACCGCAACGCGACCTTCCGTTACGTCAATTTCTTTAGGCACAAATATGCTTTGTCCCACCGTCATATCCTTTCGGTTGGACCGTCCCCCCAATCACGGGGCCGTGGCAACGACCCCGCATGTCACGGCAAGCAGCGCGCTTTAGCGCAGCAACCAGGCGCCGACCACCGAGATCAGAATGAAGAGAACGGTGCTGGAGAAGAAACCAGCGGAGGTGAAGAAACCAAACGCCATCGCCACCAGAATGGCGACGACCACCAGGCTCGAATATTTGATGACGGCCAGGAAAAGATCGTAGGTCTTCTCGTGCTCGGCGTAGTCCATTTCTGCGCCCGTTTCGGCCGGTCCGGCCGGCAAATTCTCTGCCATCTCAAAACCCCATGGGAATAGAATTGGTCTTGGGAGATAGCGAAAAGATGACTGAAGGGCAATGGAGGATTGCCGCATGAACAATCCGATGCGCTTTGAAGCGCCTTGAGAGAACCGATTTCACGAAAACGGTACGGAATGAAGAGGATTCAGCCGCTGTGCTGACAAGCGCGCGCAGCAGTCCGGCTTTTCGCGGTGCGGTCGTGAATCAGGAAAGCCAGCGCTTGCGTCTTTTGTAGTGTTTCACATTGCGGAAGGAGCGCCGCCCCTCGCCGCCCACGCCAAGGTAGAATTCCTTCACGTCTTCGTTCTCGCGCAGCGCCTTCGCCTCGCCATCCAGTACCACGCGACCCGATTCCAGAATGTAGCCGTATTTTGCGTAGCGCAGGGCCACATTGGTGTTTTGCTCGGCCAGCAGGAAGGAAACGCCCTGCTCCTCGTTGAGCTGTTTGACGATCTCGAAAATCTCCTCGACCAGTTGCGGCGCAAGCCCCATTGAGGGTTCGTCAAGCAGGATCATCTTCGGGCGCGACATCAGGGCCCGGCCAATCGCCGTCATCTGCTGTTCGCCACCAGACGTGTAGCCGGCCTGCGAGTTGCGCCGTTCTTTCAGGCGGGGGAAATAGGTGTAGACCAGATCGAGGTCCTCGCGGATCGCCGCCTGCCCGTCACGCCGGGTGAAAGCGCCTGTCAGCAAATTATCCTCGACCGAGAGATGGCCGAAACAGTGCCGCCCCTCCATGACCTGAATGCAGCCGCGGCGCACCAGATCGTTGGGCGAGAGGTTCTGCACTTCGTCGCCGCCGAACAGGATCGACCCCTTGGTCACTTCGCCCCGCTCGGCATGCAGAAGGTTGGAAATGGCTTTGAGTGTCGTGGTCTTGCCCGCTCCATTTGCTCCGAGCAAGGCGGTGATGCCACCGCGCGGGACGGAAAGGGAAACCCCTTTCAGCACCAGTATGACGTGATCGTAGATCACCTCGATATTGTTGACTTCGAGGATCTGTTCCGCGGTCTCAGCCGAGGCTGCAGGTGCTGTCGTCGTCATGCTTCGCTATCCCGGTTTCAAGAAAACGCCGCTCCCCGCTGCGCGCGACAGGGAGCGGCACCAGAGCGTGCCTACATGCTGCACTCTTCATTGACAGGCCAGGGTGCATTGGCCTCGGCATATTCCTTGGCTTTATCCGCTTCGAGCGGCTCGATTTCCGCCCGGTCCGGTGTCAAGAGGTCCGAAGCCTTGACGAATTTCGCACCGTCCCACTGCAGCATCCAGCCGCCGCCATGGCCCGTGTGGTTCGAGCAGGAAGTGCTGAAGGGCACGAGCATGCCTTCCGCGCCAAGCTCTTTCAGGCGGGCTTCATCCAGATTGATGTTCTCCAGCCCCCAGCGAAGCTGCTCGGGGCTTGGCGCCCGCACATCGAACTCTTCCTGAGCCGCTTGATGCCTTCCACCAGAATGACCGAGATCATGAGACCGCGCTGGTAGAACACGGAATCGAACTCGCCTTCGGCCTGGTTGATCTGCGACTTGCCGGCATCGACCACGTATTTCTTGATGTCGGCCATGAGCGGGGCCTCGGAATTCGGCACGCTCCAGGAGATTGAACGGTAGCCCTTGCCCTGCTCGCCGACCAGCTTCAGGTCGCCGTCATGACCCGACCACCACACGCCGATGAACTGATCCATCGGATATTTGGTTTTCGCAGCTTCGGTGATGGCGCCGGCGTTCATCGCGCCCCAACCCCACATGATGACGAAGTCCGGGCGTTCACGACGGATCTGCAGCCACTGTGCGGACTGGTTCTGCATCTCGGTCAGTCCGACCGGGATCGGAACAAGTTCGAAGCCGTGTTTCTCGGCCAGCACTTCAAGCAGGGGAAGCGGCTCCTTGCCGAACGGATGATCGAGATGCAGGAAGGCGATCTTCTTGTCTTTCAGACTGTCGAGATTGCCATCCGAAATGTTCTTCAGGATCATCGACGCGCCATCCCAATAGGAAGACGGCGGGTTGTAGGCCCACTGGAACACTTTGCCATCAGCCATGGGCGAGAAGCCGTAGCCGGGCGCCAGGATCGGTATCTTGTCGACATTCGATTTCGGCAGCACCTGTAGCGTGATGCCGGTGGACCAGGGCTGCGTGACCACGGCCCGCGCCTTGGTCTTTTCATAGCACTCCACGCCCTTCTCGGTGTTGTAGCCGGTCTCGCACTCGTCATATTCGAGTTTGACCCCGTTCAACCCGCCATCCCGCTCGTTGAGCAGGGTGATGTAGTCGCGCTGACCGTTCATCAGTGGCGTGCCGGTGGCCGCGAAGGGACCGGTCCGATAGGCCAGGTTCGGAATGTAGACGCTTTCGTCCTGCGCGATGGCAGGCCCGGTGAGGCCAACGCCCATCATGAGCGCCGACGACAGGATCGCAGTTTTGAGCATTCTCTTCATACTGTCTCCTCCACTTGTTCCGTTCTCCGAAAGGAAGGGGCGAACACTCCCCGTCTCACGCACCTTGCCCGCCTAGTGCGGGAAAGGCCACAGAATGAACTTTTCACGGATCATCGCCCAGAACCGCGCCAGACCGTGCGGCTCGATGATGAGGAAAGCGATGATGAGCGCGCCGATAATCATGATGTTCAGATGCTCGACCATGGCGGAATCGACCGGGATGCCGAAAGCCTGCGGCACGCTGCCGATGATGACGGGCAGCGCGACGATGAGGATCGCGCCCAGAAAGTTTCCGAGGATCGAGCCAAGACCGCCGATGATGGCGATGAACAGGACGCGGAACGAGAGCGGAATGTCGAACAGGTTCGCTTCCGCCGCACCGCGCCACATGAACACGAACAGCGCACCGGCAATGCCCACCACATAGGAGGACACGAAGAAGGCCATGAGCTTGGTGCGCATCAGGTTGATGCCCACAAGCTCGGCGGCGATGTCCATGTCGCGCACGGCCTTCCACATGCGCCCGATGCGACCGCGCGTGATGTTGATGCAAAGACGGTGATGACGCAGACGACGCAAAGCACGAAGTAATATTGGGTCATGGCGGTCGCGCGTGGCCCCGCCACAGTGATGCCGAACATATCAATGTTGGGCACCTGGATCGCGCCGGAGGCGTTGTAATTGTAGAGCCATGCCCATTTCTGGAACAACCAGACAAGAAAGAACTGCGCTGCCAGCGTGGCAATGGCGAGATAGAACCCCTTGATGCGCAGCGATGGCAGGCCGAACAGCACGCCGGTGGCGGCCGAGAAAAAGCCGGACATCGCAATGGCCACCACAATGTTCATCTCCGGAAAGATGGACACGAGCTTGTAGCAGGCATAGGCCCCCACGCCCATGAACGCGCCGGTGCCGAGCGACAATTGCCCCGCATAGCCGGTGAGGATGTTGAGGCCGAGTGCTGCCAGCGAATAGATGAGCACCGGGATCAAGAGCGCGCGAAACGTGAACTCGCTTGCCGTGAGCGGGAAAACGATGAAGGCGAAGACCAGTATGACGCCAAGCAGGATGGCATCCTGCCGCACCGGAAACAGCGCGTGATCGGCTTGGTAGCTGGTCTTGAACTGGCCTGCTGTGCGATAAAACATGGATTACACCCGCTCGATGATTTTTTCGCCAAACAGCCCCTGCGGGCGGAAGAGAAGCACGAGCAGCGCCAGCATATAGGCGAACCAGGCTTCGGTGTTGCCGCCAAGCAGCGGCTGACCCCAATAAATCTCGAAGAGCTTTTCCAGAATGCCGATGGCCAGCCCGCCGATGATCGCGCCCATGACGCTTTCCAGACCGCCGAGCATCAGCACCGGCAGCGCCTTGAAGGCGATCACCTCCAGCGCAAAGGACACGCCGGCCCGCGCACCCCAGACAATGCCCGTGGCAAGCGCGATGACACCAGCAATGAACCAGACGATCACCCAAATGGTGGAAAGCGAAATGCCGACCGAAAGGGCCGCCTGATGGTCGTCGCCAAGCGCGCGGATGGCACGGCCGATCTTGGACTTGTTGAGGAAGACCAGAAGAGCCGCCACGAGCACCATGGCTCCGATGACCGCAGTGAGATCCTTTTCCTCGATGGAGACGAAGCCGCCAAAGGGTTCGAACACGATGCTGCCGGTGGGGATGAAAAGCTGCTCGGTGATCATCACCTTGTTCTCGCCGCCGAAGATCAGTTCGCCGAAGCCGATCAGGAACAGGGTGATGCCGATGGTGGCCATGAACAGGATGATGTCGGGCTGGTTAACCAGCGGTCGCAGCACCACACGCTCGATGGTCATGGCAAGAACCAGCATCACGGCCAGCGTGAGCGGCAGCGCAAGCAGGGCCGGCACACCCTTTTCATAGAGACCCACCAGCGTAAGCGCGGCGAACACCACCATAATGCCCTGCGCGAAGTTGAAGATGCGCGAGGATTTGTAGATCAGCACGAAGCCAAGCGCGATCAGCGCGTAGAGCACCCCGCCGACAAGTCCCTCCCACAAAACCTGAAGCAGGAAATCCGGCGCCGCGGCCATGTCCGCGAAGGGCTTTACGAGAACATCGTTCAAGAATTCCATGCGTTCCTCCCCTCGCCACCTAGTGCGGCACGCCCAGATAGGCGTCGATCACATCCTGATTGTTCTTCACCTCGTCGGGCGGACCGTCGGCGATCTTCTTGCCGTAGTCGAGCACGACCACACGGTCGGACAGGTCCATGACCACGCCCATATCGTGCTCGATCAGCGCAATGGTCGTGCCGCGCTGCTGGTTCACGTCGATGATGAAGCGGCTCATGTCTTCCTTTTCCTCAAGGTTCATGCCCGCCATGGGCTCGTCGAGGAGAAGAAGGGTAGGCTCCATGGCAAGCGCGCGGCCAAGCTCGACACGCTTTTGCAGGCCATAGGGCAGCTTGCCCACCGGTGTGCGGCGAATGTGCTGGATTTCCAGAAAGTCGATGATCTCCTCGACCTTCTCGCGATGCTCGATCTCTTCGCGCAGCGCCGGCCCGCGCCACAGCATCTGCCAGCCGATGTTGCGCTTCATCCTGACCGAGCGGCCGGCCATGATGTTGTCGAGCGTCGACATGCCCTTGAAGAGCGCGACGTTCTGGAAGGTGCGGGCAATGCCCTGCCCCACCGCCTGATGCGGTTTCATGGAGCGCCGCTCCTTGCCGCGAAAGATGATGGTGCCTTCCTGCGGCGTGTAGAACCCGTTGATGACGTTGAGCATCGAGGTCTTGCCGGCGCCGTTGGGGCCGATGATGGCGCGGATTTCGCCTTTCAGAACGTTGAGCGAAATGTCGGTGATCGCCTTCACACCGCCAAAGGAAAGCGAGACGTTCTTCACGTCGAGCAGCACGCCGCCCCTGGCGATGCCATCGTCCGGCGCGGTGAGTTGGTTGGGATCGGGACGCGGTTCATTCGGCAGCCTCCCGGACATTTTCGGCCGGAACCGCGTGAATCTCCGCATCGACGATCTGAACCGTGGCGCGGATGATGCCCTTGCGGCCGTCCTCATAGGTGACCTGCGTTTCCACGAACTTCTCCGACGAACCATCGTAAAGCGCCTCGATCAGTTCGCCATAGCGCTCGGCGATGAACTTGCGGCGCACCTTCTGGGTGCGGGTCAGTTCGCCATCGTCGGCGTCCAGTTCCTTGTGCAAAACGAGGAAGCGCCTGATCTGCGACGCCGCCATCAGCGGCTCGCGGGCGAGCCTGCGATTGGCCTCGTTCACATGCGCGGCGATGGTCTCGTAGACGCGCGGATGCCCTGCCAGTTCCTGATAGGACGCATAGGCGATGTTGTTGCGCTCGGCCCAGTTGCCGACCGCCTGCAAATCGATGTTGATGAAGGCCGCGCAGAACTCGCGCCCATGTCCGAACGCCACCGCCTCCTGAATGTCGGGGAAGAATTTCAGCGTATTCTCGATGTATTTCGGCGCAAACAGCGCGCCATCGGAAAGCTTGCCGACATCCTTGGCCCGGTCGATGATCTTGAGCTGGCCGTCCGTGTCGAAGAAACCGGCATCACCCGTATGCACCCAGCCATCTTCGGTTTTGGTCTCGCGGGTGGCCTCGTCGTTTTTGTAGTAGCCGACGAAAACACCAGGCGAACGGTACATGACCTCGCCGCTCTCGGCGATGCGGATTTCCACCTCCGGCGATGGCAGGCCCACCGTATCGGGACGGATTTTCCCATCCTCCTGCGCGGTGATGTAGACGGTGGCTTCCGTCTGGCCGTAGAGCTGTTTCAGGTTCAGCCCGAGCGAGCGGTAGAAGGAGAAAAGCTCCGGCCCGATGGCCTCGCCCGCCGTATAGCCGACCCGCATGTTCGAAAAGCCCATGCGGTTTTTCAGCGGGCCATAGACCATGAACTCTCCGAGTCCGTATTTCAGCCGGTCGAGAAACCCCACCTGCTCGCCGTTCAAAATGCGCTCGCCAACCTTTGCGGCATGGGCGAGGAAATAATCGAACATCGCCTTCTTGAGTTTTCCGGCATCTTCCATGCGCACCATGATCGAGGTCAGCATGGCCTCGAAGACGCGCGGAGGCGCGAAAAAATAGGTCGGCGCGATCTCGCGGCGGTCCTCGTTCACCGTTTCGGGGCTTTCAGGGCAGGCGACGCAGAAGCCCGCCGTGTAGGACTGGGCGTAGGAGAACAGATGATCGCCCACCCATGCCAGCGGCAGATAGGCGATGATCGTCTCGTTCTCGGTCAGATTGTCGAAGGCGTTGCCATTGATGGCGGAGCGCACGAAATTGTCGTTCGACAGCATCACGCCCTTGGGACGGCCGGTGGTGCCGGATGTGTAGAGCATGACCGATAGATCGGGGCCGCGCCCCTTTTCGATCTCTGCCAGCCAGTTGGCATTAGCCTCCGGTTCCTCGGCGAAACGGCGCATGCCCGTCTCGCGCACGCCATCATAGGCATGAAGATGGGTGTGGTCGTAATCCCTGAGACCGCGTTCCTCGTCATAGACGATCTCGGTCAGGAGCGGCACCTCTTCCGAGATGGAGAGCACCTTGTCGACCTGCTCCTGATCCTCCACCACGGCGAAGGTGACCTCGGCATGGTTGAGCACATAGGCCATCTCTTCGGCAACGGAATCCGCATAGACCGGCACCGGCACCGCGCCCAGAGACTGGGCGGCGGCGAATGTCCAGTAGAGCCTTGGCCGGTTGGAGCCGATCACGGCGATCTTGTCGCCGCGTTTCAGGCCGATCGACTGGAGGCCGAGCGCGAACGCCCGCACTTCCTCAAGCTGCTCCGCCCAGGTCCAGCTTTGCCAGATACCATAATCCTTGAACCGCATGGATGGCCGGTCGCGAAACCGCTCCGCGTTCAAAAGCAGATATTTGGCGAACGTGTCCTTAGACGCGTCAGTATGCGCCAAGTCGCTTACCTCCCACTGTCAGCGTTTGACCGCTGTTTTTCCGGCTCCTCCCAGAACCGGGTCTTGATTGGCTTGAGGGTTCCACGAAACCCAAAGCCATTCAACACGCCTCTTGACAGACAGAGACGCTATTTGTCTTTATAGTGGAGGAAGTTTATGCGCAGTCGACGGTCTTTCCGAAGCGCGAAACACACCTTTCAGACCAAAGTCTAACCTTGTTGCGATGCCTCAGCGCAGGCGTTTTCCTTGCTGCGGCAGGAGCCCGAAATGCGGGTTTTCAGACCTCGTAATGGCTCAATGCCTCGGCATCGACAACCGTTATGCGGCCGTGCTCCGCCTTCAGGAGCCCTTCATCCTCAAGCGCACGCAGGGCGCGGTTGACCACCTGCCGCGAAACACCGGCCAGAAGGCCAAGCTCCTCCTGACTGATCTCTATCGTGGTTCCAGCACGCGGATAGAGCGTGCGATTGAAAAACCAGGAGAGGTTGCGCGCGACCCGGGCCGTGGGCCCGAGAATGCGATCATACTCTATCGTCGCAATGAACTGACCCATGCGCTCATTGAGCTGGCGCACCAGGAAGCGGTTGAAACCGGTGCTGTTCTCGTAGAGCCACAGAAAGCTCGAGCGTGAAAGCATGGCAAGCCGCGTATCGCGGATCGCCACAACATCGTACTGGCGCGGTTCGTTCTTGAGCACCGACCCCTCACCGAACCAGCCGCCATCCGTCACCCCCGCAAAGGTCATCGCCTTGCCGGCGGCGGAAATGGCGCTGATCTTGATGAGCCCCTCCACAACACCGGTCCAGTGATCAAGCCGGTCACCCCGGTGGCAGATATAACTGCCTTTGGAAAACAACCGCTCCGTCAACCCGCGGCGCGCCCGGTCCAGTTCGTCGTCCGTCAGTTCGGCAGCCCAGATGGCCTCCCCGGCAATGTCGCGTTTTGTAGTCATGCCTATTCGATAGCCCGACAGCCTGTCAGCGACAAGCAGCGATCCCGTCAGAGCATCCGGTTCAGGCAGCGTGCTGCAGATATTTGGCTGTCGGTAGAATGGTGAGCGGCGCCGATATTCCAGACGCCGTGCGCTCGAACAGCATCCTCTGTTCCGATCGCGTAGAGAGGAAGAAAGGGAACCGCTCGACAATGGGGCCGAACTCCCGGGCACAGACCCCGCCGAACAACATTAACGGTATGCTTATCGGCGGATAGGCACGCTCGGGGCTCATCTGCCGGGCACCAAATATCCGGCGATAGAAAGCCGTGTGCTCCTGGCGAATGAGACAGGCGCAATAGGTCGAACGGAAGTATTCGTAGGCCGCGATCACCAGGCGCAGCGAGACATAGGGAAGAGCCCGGTATTCGCGAGCGAGATCAGGATCGGCAGCGAGCATGCTTGGATTGATACAGGTGTCGCCCTGCTCGATCAGCGGGGACATGACGTCGCCGAACCCTTTCGTCACCGGACCGAGCGGGTTTTCCCGGTCGATCTGATGCAGACGCACCGTACTGACGAGGCGTTTGTCTATATAGACGGCGAAGTTGTAGCAGTTGGGAAGATCGTCGAGATCGTCCTTGACGATCTGTTGCCCAGTCTGGGGCACAAAGCCGTGCGCCCGGTAGGAACGGTACCGCAGATGAAATATCTCTTCTCGGTCTTCGCCAGATTCGCACCGTCGGTATTCGGTGCGCTCCAGAAGTGCCATCACGCCATCTATGAAGCTTGAGGACTTCTTGGCCGGGTCGCGAGCAAAGCGCTCTGCCCCCGGTTTCAGGCCGACCAGGCCGGTACTCGTGACCATTGCCGCATGCCCCACGTCGACTTTTACCACCTCTCGTACAATACAAGCGTAATCGCCTGACGAGCGATGTAAAGCTGAAAGTCGTATGAAACTTGTTTAGGTTTTATTAACCTTAACAGAAGGTTTCTACGCGTTCACCTTGCATATAGGGAATGTGCGAAAAGTCAGATGGATGCGCGCGCTTTGGCGGAAATCTGCCGGGTGCGTAAGGCTGCTTCATTTCAGCCATGGTCTCGATGCCGGATGCCGTCAAGGCGGGGCCGAAGAGAAAGCCCTGAAGGAGATCGGGTTTGACCGCGCTTTCAAGCAGCTTCAGCTGATCGAACCGCTCGACACCTTCAACGGTGACCGCAAGGCCCAGCTTGCGCGAAAGATCGACCACACCCTGCAGCAGGTGAAGCGACCGCTCTCCCTCCTTCAGATTGGCGACGAAACTTCCGTCGATCTTGATTTTGTCGAGCGGCAGGGTGTGCAGGTAGCTCAGCGAGGAATAGCCGGTCCCGAAATCGTCCAGCGCGATGCGCACGCCGAGCTTCTTCAGCGTGTTGATGTAGCGGACCGTCGCCTCCGTATCGTTAAGGAGTGCGGTTTCGGTGACCTCGATCTCGAGACGGTCGGGCTTCAGGCCTGCCCCGTCGAGCGCTCGTTCCACTTTGCCGATCACTTCATCAGAACGAAAATCCTTGGCCGAAAGGTTCACAGACACCCCGACATGCTCCGGCCATTTCGCGCACTCTTGGCAGGCCGCTTCAAGAACGATCGTGCTGATCTCGGAGATCAGGCCCATTTCCTCCGCAAGGGGGATGAAGATCGCCGGCGATACAAGCCCGAGTTCCGGATGGTCCCAGCGGCACAGGGCTTCACAGCTCGAAACACGCATGGTGGCAGCATCGACGATCGGCTGGTAGACGACACGCAGATTGCGCGCTTCGATGGCACTGCGCAGGTCAGCTTCATCACCTGCCGATTGCGGAAGGCGACATCCATCTCCGTTTCAAACAGGCTCCAGGCGTTCTTGCCGAGTTCCTTGGCTCTGTAAAGTGCCAGATCCGCCTTGACGACCATCGAGTCCACATCGCCTGACCGCACCGGCACAACCACCGCCCCGCCACTCGCCTGAATGCGCATGGCATGGCCGGCCACGTCGACTTCACCGGCAAGAGAGGCAAAGATCTCCTCGAACTGCCGGGAAAACTCGCCTTCGTCGGTCACCCGGTTGAAGTAGATCATGAATTCATCGCCGCCGAACCGACTGATGCGAACATTCGGGCTCTCGAACGCGGAGAGACGCTCCGCCACGGCATAGATCAAACCATCACCGACCGGATGACCCAGAGTATCGTTCACGGTCTTGAAATCATCGAGGTCGAGAACGCCAAGTCCGCAGAGCCTGTCCTGATCGCCCGCCGCCATCGCTTCAGTGACCTTCTCGTGAAAATAGGCGCGATTGGGCAGGCTGGTGAGGCTGTCATAACGCGCCATGAAGCGGATTTTCTCCTCCGCCTCGACGCGGCTCGTGACCTCTTCGAAGGTCAGAACCCCCACCTCGTCATGCCCTTCACGGGCAGCGAACTCAAAATGCCGGCCATTGGTCATGCGTAACAGGACCTTGCGGTTGCGGCCTTCGCGCAAAGCCCTCGAAAGCTGCTCCTCGGCATAAGCATAATCGCGCTCCGAAAGAAGGCCGCTCGCCACACCGCGCATCAAGAGCGATTTCAACGTCCGGCCCAGCATCTGCTCGGAGGACTTGAACCCGAGCATTTCCGCCGCCTGGGTGTTGCTCACCACCACGCGTTCCTCATTGTTCAGCATAAGCAGACCGTGGTGCATGGTGTTCAGCGCGCGGTCGAAACGCTGCGCCAGCCGCGTGGAACGTTTTTCCTCACTGATGGCGGTGAACAGGACCGTGCGTACGAGATCGGCCATCTTGGTCACGACCAACATGAACGGTGCGATGAAAAGCCCAAGCACAAAATGATAGAAATCGCCCTTCAGCATCAGACCGAGCGTCATCGGGAACACGATGGTCAGCGTCAGGATCGACACCATCTTGTGGGAGCCGTAATTGCGCCCGGCAATGGTGATTGCGCCGCTTAGAATGGCCGAAACAGCGGCGAGTTCGCTGAAATTGTCTTGCGACCACATGGTGGCAAAGAAGCCGAATGCCCCGACGACAAATCCGTGGATGCTACCCCACCAGAGATATCGGGCTTCCCAGGCGAGTGCGGACGGATAGTCGGAGATCAGCGCATGATCGACGCGCGTAATCTTGAAGTAGCGCCAGACGCCGGCAATGAACATGGCCGGCCCGAAGACGAGATAGGCCCCCTGACCTGTCTTGTAGTATAGTAAAAGAGCAATCAGGCCGTAGCAGGCCGCGCCAACGGGGAGCACGCCGACGTCCTGAAACAACGAACGGATGTACCCAACGTAGACGTCTTCCGGAATGCTGTTTTTGCTGTTTTTCACCGCACGAGCCCGATTGACGGGCAAGATATGCCACAACAGCATTAAGAAAGGTTTAGTGAAGTTTTCTCGCCTCTGCCCTAAAGAAAGCCGGCTACTCCGCCGCTTTCAGAACAGGACCCGCCCTGTCTCCGTCTTCCAGACGCCGGACAAGCCTCGCCCGCTCCTGCGCCGCTTTCTCAGCATTGGCTTCCTTGATGTGACCATAGCCGCGAATGAGCGCCGGCACCGATGCCAGTGCCGCCGCAGCATCCGCCCGTTCAGGAGAAAGCAGCGCCTCGATGCGATCGAGATCACCTTCATATTCGGTGAGCAGGCGCCGTTCCATCCGGCGTTCTTCGGTGCGGCCGAAAAGGTCGAAAACCGTGCCCCGCAGGCCACGCATGCGCGCAAGCAGGCGAAAGGCCGACATCATCCAGGGACCAAAGCTCGACTTTCGCGGATGCCCGGCGGCGTCACGGCGACCGAGAACCGGCGGCGCAAGATGAAACTCAAGGCGATCAAAGCTCTCGAATTCAGCGTTAAGCTGGCGCCTGAAGGAGCCGTCCGTGTAGAGACGCGCCACTTCGTATTCGTCTTTTATGGCCATGAGCTTGAAAAGATTGCGTGCTGCAGCTTCCGTCACCGTGGTGGAACCCGGCACAGCTTTTTCTTCTTTGGCACGCAAACGGGCGATGCGGCTGCGATAGCGCTCCGCATAAGCCTGGTTCTGGTAGCCAGCCAGGAACGTCGCACGCCGGTCGATGACCTCATCGAGCGTCTGCGATACGGGCTGCCGGACATCGCCATTTGAGGATTTTGCGACCAGCCGGCTCACAAAATCGGGGTCATGCGCCGCGCGGCGTCCCCAGCGGAACGCCGAAACGTTCATGGACACCGCCTGGCCATTGAGCCCAATCGCCTTTTCGATGGCTTCAGCCGAAACCGGCAGCCCGCCGAGCTGATAGGCCATGCCAAGCATGAGCATGTTTGCGCCAACGGAATTGCCGAAGAGGACGCTCGCGGTTCGTGTTGCGTCGAAGAAATGCGCCCTGTCTTCGCCGACGGCCGCGCGGATTGCCTTTCTCAGGCGCTCTGTGGGAAGCGAGAAATCGGCTGAGCGGGCGAAATCTCCCGGCATCACTTCCGCGGTGTTGGCCATGAACAGGGTATGCCCTTCACGGGCGGCTGCGAGAACCTTCTTCGCGCCGGAAACCACCAGGTCGCAGCCAAGAACGAGATCGGCCTCGCCGGCGGACACGCGGATCGCGTGAATGTCTTCCGGCGTCCCGGCGACACGCAGATGGGTGAAAACCGCTCCGCCCTTCTGCGCCAGCCCCGCCATGTCGATGATGCCTGCGCCCTTGCCTTCCAGATGCGCAGCCATGCCGACGATCGCACCAATGGTGACAACGCCGGTGCCGCCTATCCCGTCCACCACCGCCGACCAGCCTCGCGCGAGATCGTAAAGTTTCGGCTCGGGAACGCCTTCCAGCGGATCGTTGGCGCCCGTCGCGCCTTTCGCCTTCTTCAGCTTGGCACCGTGCACCGTCACAAAGGACGGGCAAAACCCGTTCACGCAGGAAAAATCCTTGTTGCAGCTGGACTGGTCGATGCGGCGCTTGCGACCGAATTCGGTCTCCTGCGGCTGGACCGAAACGCAGTTCGACTTGACCCCGCAGTCTCCACAGCCTTCGCACACGAGTTCGTTGATGAAGACGCGTTTGTCCGGATCGGGGAACGTCCCGCGTTTGCGCCGGCGGCGTTTCTCGGCTGCACAGGTCTGATCATAGAGCAGGACTGAAACGCCCTTTACCTCGCGCAGCTCGCGCTGCACCTGATCGAGATCGTCACGGTGGTTGATCGTCGTGCCCTGCGGGAAGTTGACAGCGCCGGCATATTTTTCCGGCTCGTCGCTCACGACCGCGATGCGCTGCACGCCTTCCGCACGCACCTGATCAGCGATCATGTCAACGGTGAGGTCACCTTCATGCGGCTGGCCGCCCGTCATGGCGACCGCGTCATTGTAGAGAATTTTGTAGGTGATGTTTGCGCCCGAAGCGCGCGCAAAGCGGATCGCCATGGAACCGGAATGATTGTAGGTGCCATCGCCGAGATTCTGGAAGAAATGCTCCCGGCTTGAAAACGGTGCCTGGCCGATAAACTGCGCGCCCTCGCCGCCCATGGCCGTGAAGCCGACATTGGACCGGTCCATCCAGGTGGCCATGAAATGGCAGCCAATGCCGCCACCTGCGATCGAGCCCTCGGGAACATTGGTCGAGGTATTGTGGGGGCAGCCCGAGCAGAAATAGGGCGTGCGACCTGACACGTCCTGCGTATCCGCAAGCATTGCCTGAAACTGGCGCAGCCGCGACACATGGGCCGCGATCTCTTCCGACGGGCCGATGATCCGCAGGATCCGCTCGCCGATGGCGATGGCGATCTCATTGGGATCGAGCGCTGCCGTGGGCGCAAAAAGGCGCCCGCCCTTCTCATCCACCTTGCCGATGATTTCCGGCTGATTGGCCGTACCGTAAAGGTTCTCGCGCAACTGCACTTCGATCAGCGAACGCTTTTCCTCGACCACGATCACCATGTCGAGGCCGCGCGCGAATTCGCGCATATGCTCCACGTCGAAAGGCCAGGGACAGGCCACCTTGAAGAGGCGAATGCCAAGCTGGTTCGCCCGCGCTTCGTCGATCCCCAGATCGTCCAGCGCCTGCCGCGTGTCGAGATAACTCTTGCCAAGCGTGACAATGCCGATCTTCGCCTTCGAACCGCCGGAATAGATGATGCGGTTGAGATTGTTTGCCTGGACGAACGCAGCGGCGGCGGCGCGCTTGAAGTCGTAGAGCCGCGCTTCCTGCCCGAGCATGTTGATCTCGTTGCGGATGTTCAGACCACCGGGCGGCATCTCGAATTCGGGAGTGACGATGTTCAGCCGCTCAAGCGACACATCCACGGCGGCTGTCGATTCAATGTTGTCCTTGACGCATTTGATGGCCGTCCAGGTGCCGGCAAAACGGGACAATGCATAGCCATAAAGACCGTAGTCTATGAGTTCCTGAACGCCGGCCGGGTTCAGGATCGGGATCATCGCGTCAACAAAAGCGAATTCGCTAGCATTGGCGACTGTTGAGGATTCGGCTGTGTGGTCATCGCCCATGAGCGCGAGCACACCGCCATGTTTCGAAGAGCCCGCATGGTTGGCGTGGCGAAAAACATCGCCGGAGCGGTCTACGCCCGGGCCTTTGCCGTACCAGACGCCGAACACCCCGTCATACTTGCCTTCACCCAGAATCTCGGTCTGCTGCGAGCCCCAGCAGGCGGTTGCCGCCAGTTCCTCATTCAGGCCGGGCTGGAAGATCACATTGGATGCTTGGAGCTGCTTTTTCGCTTTCCAGAGCTGCTGATCGAGCCCGCCAATGGGCGACCCGCGATAGCCGGAAACGAAACCGGCGGTGTTCAGCCCCGCACGTCGATCACGCTCACGCTGCATCAGAAGCATCCGGACGATCGCCTGCGCGCCGGACACGAAGATGCGCTCTTTCGTTAAATCGAACTTGTCATTAAGCGTGACGTCGTGAAGCGTCATATATGCATTCCTCCTCAGCGGATCACGGTTGGAAACGTTTCCGCAAGGGTAGTTTTCTATTCGCCCGGCATCCCGTCAAACGAATTTGCGGGCTCCACAACAATGCGCAACGCCAACACAAACACGGCATTTCCGGGGACATTTTATTAGCCGGGCCGCATGAACGGCGCACGAATCTGACCGGAGTATACCTGCCTGCTCCCCGAACGCAGCAGCCAGTCCGGCATATTCACTTCATAATTTAGGTTCGAAAGGCAAAAAGGCGACTTTTCCCGCACGGTTACTTTTTCGCCAGAAACAAAGCTGCTAATCAGGCGCTGCCTGGTTAACAGGTTGAAGGGCAGGACAGGAAACAACTTCCGCCCGCATCGGGGAAATGCAAGAGGGCCTCATGGCACACCATCACGCGCCGCTCGCCGTGCGCGCCAACGGCGGAGGTAACTGACCGTGCGCGCAATCGCTTTTCTGGTCCGCATAATCAGCGGCCTGAATGCCCTTGTCGGCAATGTCTTTTCGTGGCTGTCACTGGCCATCGTCCTTGTGTGCTTCACCGTCGTGGTACAGCGCTACGTCTTCTCGACGAGCTTTGTGTGGATGCAGGACCTCTATATCTGGCTGAACGGAGCGATGTTCACCGCCGTCGCCGGCTTTGCCCTTCTTCGAAACGACCATGTGCGGGTCGACATTTTCTATCGGCCGGCGAGCACGCGGCGCAAGGCAATCGTGGATCTGGCTGGCGTGGTCCTGTTCCTGATGCCGTTTTCCTGGGTCGTTTTCTATTACGGGTGGAGCTTCGTCAGCCGCTCCTGGCGGCTGGGGGAAGCATCGGCCAATGTCGGGGGCATGCCGGGGCTCTTCATCCTCAAGGGTTTCATCCTCGGCTTTGCCGCGCTGCTCGCCCTGCAGGGCATCGCCATGGCGCTGCGCTCGATCCTTGTCCTCAGCGGCAATGAAGCCCTGCTGCCAGCGAAACTGAGATACGAAACCAATGACGAAGAGCAGCCGGAGGCGAGCGTTTGATGGATCCGGTTCTGATTGGCGAGCTCCTCTCGGGGCTCATGTTCTTCGGCATTATCGGCTTTCTTCTTCTGGGCTTCCCCGTTGCTTTCACGCTGGCCGGCGTGTCCCTCATGTTCGGTCTCGGCGGCATGTGGTTCGGCGTGTTCGACCCGTCGAATTTCGGCAGCCTGGCAAACCGTTATATCGGCTACATGACCAATGAAGTGCTGGTGGCTGTCCCGCTCTTCATCTTCATGGGCGTGATGCTGGAACGCTCCAAGATCGCCGAGCAACTGCTTCTCACCATGGGCAAGCTGTTCGGCAATCTGCGCGGCGGGCTTGGCATGTCGGTCATCATCGTCGGCGCGCTTCTGGCAGCATCCACCGGCGTGGTGGGTGCCACCGTCGTGACCATGGGCCTGATCTCGCTGCCGGCAATGCTGCGTGCGAACTACGATCCGAAGCTTGCGACCGGCGTCATCTGCGCTTCCGGTACGCTTGGACAGATCATCCCGCCCTCCACGGTTCTCATCTTCATGGGTGACATGCTTTCGGGCATCAACGCGCAGGTGCAAATGGCGAAGGGCAATTTCGCCCCGGTTCCCGTATCGGTGGGCGACCTCTTCGCCGGCGCACTTCTTCCCGGTGTGCTGCTGGTCGGGCTCTATCTCGGATGGACACTTCTCAAGGCCATCTTCGACCCTGCCTCCTGCCCGGCCACGCCGGTTCCGCCCGAAGAGAAGAAGGAGTTGATGGGCGAGGTCGCCGTCGCGCTCTTACCCCCGCTCCTGCTGATCATGGCCGTTCTGGGTTCCATCCTCGGCGGCATCGCAACGCCGACGGAAGCCGCCTCCGTGGGCGCCGTCGGCGCCATGGTGCTTGCCGCCTTCCGCTGGCGGCTTTCCTTTGCCGTTCTGCGCGAAACGGCTATCGCCACCGCCTCCATCACCTGCATGGTGTTCATCATCCTGTTCGGCGCTTCGGTCTTCTCCATCGTCTTCCGTCTCATGGGCGGCGACAATCTGGTGCATGAGTTCCTCGCCAACCTGCCCGGCGGCACGCTGGCGGCCGTGGCCGTGGTCATGCTGATCATGTTCCTGCTGGGTTTCATCCTCGACACGTTCGAGATCATCTTCATCGTGATCCCGATCACCGCACCGATCCTGCTGGCCCTCGATGTGGACCCGGTCTGGCTCGGCGTTCTGGTCGGTGTGAACCTGCAGACAAGCTTCCTAACGCCGCCTTTCGGCTTCGCGCTGTTTTATCTGCGCGGGGTCGCACCGGGTTCCGTGAAGACGTCGATGATCTATAAGGGAGTGCTGCCCTTCGTGCTGTTGCAGCTCCTGGCCATCGCGATCATGTTCATGTTCCCTGAAATCGCCACCTGGTTGCCCAGGGCGATCTACAGTTGAGACCAGAACACCAATAACGAACCAGACAACAAAAAAAGCCCGGCGCGATGCCGGGCTTTTTCGTCAAATCTGAACCTTGTCAGATCGAGAAGTATTTCTTGCGGGCTTCGACGAAAGCACCGTCAGTGCCTTCCGTACGGGTGCGCAGAATGTTGAGCGACTCGATGAAGCTCTCGGTCGTCTTCTTCGTCAGCGCATCGCCGGAATCACGCAGCTCGCCGAGAATCTCAGCCGCTGCCTTCGCACCTGCCTCAACGATATCGTCGGGGAACTGGCGCACATTGACGCCGTGCTCGTCGACCAGTGTCTTCAGAGCACGCGGATCATTGGCGTAGAAGTCCGAAGCCACCTGATCATATTCCGCCTGGCAGACATCCTTGACGATCGCCTGCAGGTCGGAGGGCAGCTCCTGATACTTGGACTTGTTGACCACCAGCTCGGTTGCCAGACCCGGTTCCACAAAGCTCGGGAAGTAGTAATTCTTGGCAACCTGGTAGAAACCGAGCGCCAGATCGTTGTAGGGGCCGACGAACTCGGCCGCATCGAGCGTGCCCGACTGTAGCGCCTGGAAGATTTCGCCGGCAGCCATATTGGTCACCGTCGCGCCAAGCTTCTCCCATACCCGGCCGCCGAGGCCCGGCGTGCGGAAGCGCAGACCTTTTACGGAATCGAGACCCGTCAGCTCCTCACGGAACCAGCCGCCGGCCTGAGTGCCCGTATCGCCGGACAGGAAGCCCTGAACGCCGAACTGGTCGTAGATCTCGTCCCAGATCTCCTGCCCGCCCATATAGCGGACCCATGCCGCCATTTCACGCGAGGTCATGCCGTAGGGCACACCGGTAAAGAAGGACAGGGCCGGGCTCTTGTTCTGCCAGTAATAAGCCGCACCATGGCTCATCTCGGCCGAACCGTCGATCACGGCATCAAGCGACTGCAGCGGCGGAACGAGTTCACCCGCCGAATAAACCTGCACGGTCAGCCGACCGTCCGAAGCTGCCGTGATGCGATCTGCAAGCCGCTGGGCGCCGACACCCAGGCCCGGAAAATTCTTCGGCCACGTGGTGACCATGCGCCAGGTCTGGTTGCCCTGCGCGATCGCAGGCGTGGCTAACGCAGCAGCGCTCGCCCCGGCACCGGCCAGTCCCGCTTTCCTGAGGAAAGAACGACGATCCATGAATACCTCCCAAAAGAACATCAAGCGAAAAAAAGGGCCGCAGAACGGCCTCTTCGACTTTTCTAAAGCGCCGGCAACATCCTTTCCGGCGCAGCGGAAACTTATCAATACACGCACAAACACAACTGTCCAGACCACGACATGCAGGGGGTAACGATTTGGGGCCTGTGTCCGAGCTGGCCGCTTTTTCACCCTGTTGCGACTTCCTGACTTCCCATAGTGCCGTGCCTGCGTCTTCAATGTCGACTTTTGGCTCACTTGAAGGCAGGCTGCAGATGCAGGACAAAGCATAAGGCCCGAGAATCACAAAAACGATCCGGGGGGAACACATTGCTGGGAGGAAAGCATGGCGGGGCTTCTTGGCCTTTCGCGCCTGATTGACGCTATTAATCAATTCATCGGAAAGCAGGTTTCATGGCTGATCCTGGTTGCGGTGCTTGTGTCTGCTTACAATGCCATCATCCGCTTTCTGGGAGACGGCCTGCCCGCCTACCTGCCGATACCGAGAGCCTCCAACAGCCTGCTCGAACTGCAATGGTACCTCTACGGCACCGTGTTCCTGCTGGCCTCCGCCTATACGCTGCAGCGCAATGAGCACATCCGCATCGACATCGTTTCGAGCCTGTTCACGAAGCGGACCCGGGACTGGATCGACCTTTTCTGCCACGTCTTCTTCCTGCTTCCATTCGTATCGCTGATCGTGTGGCTGAGCTGGCCCTGGTTCCAGCGCTCCTTCATCTCGGGCGAGATTTCCGCCAATGCGAGCGGCCTGATCATCTGGCCCGCCAAATTCATGGTCCTTGCCGGCTTCATCCTTTTGACGGCGCAGGCCGTCTCCGAGATCGTCAAGCGATACGCGGTCCTGCGCGGTCTGATCGACGAACCGAACCCGCAGCATGAAATGCATCCGGCCGCAGAAGCCGCCATTGAGATGGAGGAGAAGCGCGATGATTGACCTGATCGCGCACAATCTCGCGCCCATCATGTTCGTCACCGTCATGGCGATGCTGCTGATCGGCTATCCGGTTGCCTTCACACTGGCTGCCGGCGGCCTCCTCTTCTTCGTGATCGGCGTTGAACTCTCACATATCTCCAGTGAAATCCGTCTTTTCTGGCCGCTCCTGCAGTCGCATCCCGAACGCATCTACGGGATCATGTACAACGACACGCTGCTCGCCATTCCGTTTTTCACCTTCATGGGCTGATCCTGGAGCGATCCCGGATGGCGGAAGACCTGCTTGACACGATCGGCCAGCTCTTCGGGCCGGTGCGTGGCGGGCTTGCCTATGCGGCAGTGCTGGTGGGCGCCCTCCTCGCAGCCACGACAGGAGTTGTCGCCGCCTCGGTGATCGCGATGGGGCTCATCTCGCTGCCGATCATGATGCGGTACAATTACAATCGCGGCTTTGCCACCGGCACCATCGCCGCGTCCGGCACGCTAGCGCAGATCGTCCCCCCGTCGCTCGTCCTGATCGTGATGGCCGATCAGCTCGGCCGTTCTGTGGGAGACATGTATGTGGGCGCGCTTCTGCCGGCCCTTGTCATCATCAGCGCCTACTGCCTGCTTGTCTTTGCCGTCACCATCATCAAACCGCACTGGGCTCCGGCCCTGCCGCCGGAAACACGCACGCTCGGCGGTGGCGTGACCTCTCTGGTCCTCCTGCTGGTTGCGTCAGTCGGCATCTATCTGGCCACATATCACACCGTTTTCGCCGAGATGCGCAGCGAGGTCAGACTGGTCTGGGCGGCCACGACGGCAACAGTCTTCGCTCTCGCCCTCAGCCTTGCCAATCGCCATCTGAAACTGAACATTCTTTCGCGGCTCGCCGAGCAGGTGGTGATCGTGCTGATCCCGCCCCTGGCGCTGATCTTTCTCGTCCTTGGAACCATCTTTCTCGGCATCGCCACACCAACCGAAGGCGGCGCCATGGGAGCGACCGGCGCACTCGTGCTGGCCCTGGTCAAACGCAGGCTATCCTTCTCGGTCCTCAAACAGGCGCTGGACGCCACGACGAAACTTGCCGCCTTCGTGATGTTCATCCTGATTGGCGCGCGTGTCTTCGGCCTGACCTTCTACGGGATCAACGGCAATGTCTGGATCGAGGAGCTTCTTCTGGCGCTGCCTGGTGGCGAAATCGGCTTCCTGCTCACCGTCACCGTCATCGTCTTCATTCTCGCTGTTTTCTCGACTTCTTCGAGATCGCCTTCATCATGGTCCCGCTCCTGGTGCCCGCCGCCGAGACGCTCGGCATCGACCTGATCTGGTTCGGCGTCATTCTTGGCATCAATTTGCAGACATCGTTCCTGACCCCGCCCTTCGGCTTCTCGCTGTTCTATCTGAGATCGATCGCGCCGATGAAGGAGTGGAAAGACAAAGTTTCCGGACGCATCCTGCCCGCCGTCAAGACGACGGAGATCTACAAGGGCGCCATCCCCTTCATCATCATCCAGTTTCTAATGATCATACTGGTGATTGCGTTTCCCGGCCTTGTCACGCATTACAAGCAGGAGAACACCGTCAACCCGAACGAGGTTGAGATCACCATTCCCACCTTCGGTGGCGGCAGCGACGGAGGACCCGCATTCGGTCTGCCGGGCGGACTGAGCGGCTCACCGTTCGGTTCACCACCCACAGGCGACGGAAACGGGCAACAGAACAACGGATTGCAGCTGCCAGGCATCGGTGGCCTGCCACCGCTGGCACGCAGCCCGGTGACGCAAGTGACGCCCCGGGCGAGACGCCACAGGAGCAGCCGGCAGCCCCGGCTGGCCCGGATCTGAGCCAGCCGCCGAGTTTTGACTGACACGGCAGGGCCGCAAAAGAAAACCCCGGAGCGGCACTCCGGGGTTTTCTGCGGTTTCATGGACAGATCAGAGTTTACCAGCGCGCTGCTGGATCATCATGAATGTGTCAAACGTATACTCGGACAATTGCGCCCAGAGATACGCGTCCTTCTTGAAGGCCAGCTGATTGTCGTAGATCTTCTTGAAGGTGGGATTTGACGCGTTGATCTCGTCATAGGTTTCCATCGCAGCGTTGTAGCACGCCTCGAGGATTTCCTGACTGAACGGGCGGAGCTGCGCACCGTCCGCCACCAACTGGCGCAAAGCCGCCGGGTTCTTGTAATCGTAGCTCGCCATCATGTCGGCATTGGCTGCACGACAGGCCGCATCGAGAACCGACTGATAGGCTGCAGGCAGTTCATCCCACTTTGCCTTGTTGAACATGGCGTTCAGGACCGGACCGCCTTCCCACCATCCGGGATAATAGTAGTACTGGGCGACCTTGTTGAAGCCGAGTTTCTGGTCGTCATAGGGACCGACCCACTCGGTCGCGTCGATCGTGCCTTTCTCGAGCGCGGGGTAGATGTCGCCACCGGCGATCTGCTGGGGAACCACACCGAGCTTCTCGATGATCTTGCCGCCCATACCGCCAATGCGCATCTTGAGGCCCTTGAGATCCTCAACGGTGTTGATCTCCTTTCGGAACCAGCCGCCCATCTGCGCACCGGTATTGCCGCACGGAAGAGTGTGGAGCCCTTCAGTGTGGTAGAACTCGTTCAACAGCTCATTACCGCCGCCATAGTAAAGCCAGGCGTTCTGCTGGCGATAGTTGAGCCCGAACGGGATGGCTGTGCCCAGCGCGTAGGTCGCGTCCTTGCCCCAATAATAGTATGACGCCGTATGCGCCATTTCGACGGTGCCGGCAGCCGCCGCATCCGCCGCCTGAAGGCCGGGCACGATCTCGCCGGCTGCGAAGACCTGAATCTCGAAATTGCCGTCCGTTGCGCCTTTCACGAATTCGGCCATCGTTTCGGCTGCGCCATAGATCGTGTCCAGCGCCTTCGGGAACGAAGACGTGCAGCGCCATGTGATCTTTGGCATTGACTGGGCTATGGCGGGTGAGGCCAGCGCCGACGCAGCGACAACGCCCGTTCCTGCCATGCCTGCCTTCTTGAAGAAGGTTCTGCGGTCCATATGTTCTCCTCCCATTCTGGAACCGTCTGCCGAAATGCCTTTGGCACCCGGCTTCATGCCGGCTTCGCCGCCCCCACGCTGTTTGCTTTTATCGGGCACCGAAAACCACCGGTATCAATGCATGCATGGCGGCCCAAGTCCAGCGCGCGACCCCTGTTCTGCGACCAATGTCGAAGGCCCAACGAAATCCCGAAACTGCCCATTGGAAAGGCGCGCGGAATCTCTACATTCCCATCTCTGAGAGCGATCGCCAGAAAACGGATTTTCGAATGCGCACCCCACTGATAGCCGTCTCGACGGATGCAAAGGATTTCGAGAACTACACTTGGCATGCCACACCACAGCCCTATCTCGACGCGGCTGTCTCCACCGCCGGCTTGCTGCCGGTGCTGCTTCCCTCCCTCGGCGACAGGCTCGATCTGGACAGCCTGCTGGATACCGTAGACGGTGTGCTCGTGACGGGATCAAAGTCAAACGTCTATCCTGAACTCTACGGTGGGGAAGCCAGCGAAGAGAACGGTCCCTACGACCATGCCCGCGACGCCACCACCCTCCCCCTCATCCGCAAGGCCATCGAGAAGGGTGTGCCGCTGCTGGCCATCTGCCGCGGGATACAGGAACTGAATGTGGCGCTCGGCGGAACGCTCGCAACGGAGATTCACGAACGCGAAGGGGCTTTCGATCATCGCGGACCGCAGGATGCCGGTCACGACACCCGTTTCGCCATCCGCCAGACGGTGAAGGTGGCGCCCGGCGGATGCCTCGCACGCATATTCGAGACGTCGGAAGTCCGTGTGAACTCAGTCCACAGACAGGGCGTGGATAGGCCCGCTCCGCGTCTTCAGGTCGAGGCAGTGGCAGACGATGGCACAGTGGAGGCTGTCTCCGTTAAGGGGGCGCCGGGCTTCGCTGTCGGTGTTCAGTGGCACCCCGAATACTGGGCGCACAGGGACGATTCCTCGGCACGGATCTTCAGGCGTTCGGCGAAGCCGCCCGCCGGCACGCCGCAGCCCGCGAGAGAGCGGGCATAGCGGCTAAGTGATCAGTTTTCCCGATACAGGCTGAGCAGGGGCGTTCGCGGGCGCAGCGATTCATAGGCTGCGCCATCGCCCGGGTAAAACTCCACCAGCGCCTCGCCTGCCGCCGAGACGAAGACAACCGTCCCGTCAGGCCGCTCCTCCCAGATGCGGGCGTCGGCAAGACGCGGCAGTATCCGAGCACAGCTTCGGTCGAGATCAAGCTGCGTGCTCCCCTCTCCCGGCGCATGGCGCACACGGCAGACCTCGTTGACACCGATACCCGTCAATATGAACTCGGAAGTGGCTGCAGGGCCAGCCTCCTCTGGTTCCGGACCCGGGGCGTTACCCGTCGTCCCCTGATCGGAAAAATAGCCGAACGAGCCCACCAGCGCCAAGACCAGCGCCCCTGACACAACCAGTTTCATGAATTAGGAGCTCCATCGTCATCGGGATATCGTCCCGGGAGCTTCCATTTTTCTGGTTAATCGATTGCTAACGACTACAACTTTAAGGCGTCCTGCACCCAGCCGCATTCAGGAACCGTGCGGCCTTTCAGTATCAACCGACAGACTGTGAAACGCTCCGGCGCTTCACATGGCCGGTCTCAGGAACAGGTGTGATTGCGCGGTCCTGTGTGAACCAGGTGACAAGATTGTCGACCACCAGATCCGCCATAGCCTGGCGTGTCGCAACCGAGGCCGATCCCACGTGTGGCAGAAGCGATGCGTTCTCCAGCGCAATCAATGCCTCCGGCACATGCGGCTCGTTCTCGAACACGTCCAGTCCCGCCGCGAAGATCGTGCCACTCTGCAACGCCTGAATCAGCGCAGTCTCGTCTACCGTGCTGCCACGGCCGATATTGACGAAGACACCGTTTGCGCCAAGTGCCTCAAACACATCGGCATTGACGGCCCTGTGTGTTTCCGGCCCCCCGGGGGCGACACAGATCAGGGTATCGACGGCTGCAGCAAGTCCCGAAAGCGTATCGTGATAGACATACGGCACGTCATCGAGCTTCCGGCGATTGTGATAGGCGATCGGCAGACCAAAGGCGGCAAGCCGCCGCGCGATGGCGCGGCCGATGCGCCCCATGCCGAAAATGCCAACTATCCGCCCGCGCAGCGAACCACGCGAAAAACGATAGGCCCCATCGCGCGCCCAGCGCCCCTCACGCAGCCATGTCTCCGCACGCGGCAGTTCGCGCAGCGTGTTGAGAAGCAGGCCCACCGCCGTGTCGGCGACCTCTTCCGTAAGAACGTCGGGCGTGTTGGTGACCATAACATCGCGGCGACCGGCATGCGCGGCATCCACCGCGTCATAGCCGACACCAAAATTTGCGATGATCTCCAGATGGGGCAATGCGTCTATAAACGCTGCATCAACCACCGTCATGGCCGCCATGCCGCGTACTCTTGCGGCCATCTCTTCCGTTACAAGAGCCGGATCTGCCTTGTCGAGCGTCACGAGCTCGAAACACCCGGCGATGCGCTCCCTCGCATGTGGATGCAGCATGCCCGGAACCAGGACGGCGATGTCTCGTGTTTCAGCCAAATCATTCCTCCCGATCAGATAAGCCGGCAAATTTATTGCAACAGATCAGCGCTCGACGGGCTTGCCCGTCGACTGGCGCACGTGAAGCTCCGGTTTAATAAGCTCCTGAGCCGGGTTCACCTCAGCCCCGTTCAATCTGTCGAGCAGAACGCGCGCTGCCCGACGCCCCACATCCCGCTGTCCGTTCCAGACGGTGGTCAGTGCGGGCGTGGCAATTGCCGCCTCTTCAAGGTCATCGTAGCCGGTTACAGAAATGTCGACGCCGGGCACCAGTCCGGCACGGGCAATGCCGTTCATGAGACCGATGGCCACGAGATCGTTCCAGCAGACCGCCGCTGTGGGCTTGTCCTTGAGTGCGAGAAACGCTCCCGCTATCTCGAAGCCGGCCTGCTTGGTGCGTGGCCCCGGAAACCGCCACTGCGGCTTGATCTCCAGCCCCGCCTTGCCCATCGCATCCACGTAGCCCTGATACCGGTCGCGGCCGGTCGATGTCTGGTCAGTGCCTCCGATCATGGCAATGCGCGTGTGTCCAAGCGAGATCAAGTGATTGGTCGCAAGCCCGGTGCCATAGGCATCGTCGCCACGAAACACCGGTACCCGCGCACCTTCGACGGATCGGGCGATTAACACTGTCGGCAAACCGTTTTCCTCCACAAGGCGAATATCCTGTGGCGGCGTACCGATAGCCGGCGACATGATGACCCCGTCGGCCCCCAGTTGCAAAAGCGTGTCGATGAACGTGCGCTGCTTTTCCAGCTGGTCGTAATGGTTGGATAGGAGAAAGGTCTGCCGCGACCGATCAAGTTCGGTCTCGATCGAGCGGAGAATCTCGGCAAAGAAGGGGTTCATGATGTCATGAACCACGACCCCGATAATGCCGGATCGGGAGGTCCGCAGGCTCGCTGCGCGACGGTTGTAGATATAACCGATTTCGCGCGCATGCTCCTTGATCCGCTGACGCGTTGCATCAGCGACCAGCGGACTGTCACGCAACGCCAGAGAAACAGTAGCCGTTGAGACGCCGAGCGCCTCGGCGATGGTCGAAAGCTTGATCTTCTGCGCCAGCCTGAATTCCCCCAACGTGCCGATGGCCTTCACCACCGGGCGCAACGCGATCCATGATCGCTCCGTCTGCTCGTGCTGCGACGGGCCCGCAGTCGCACCCAGCTAAACTGTTTAAAGACCTGCTTACGCCACGGACGGCCAAAAGGTCAATCAGGATACGCGGCAGCAACGTCGCCTTTCAGCGAAATCGGCTCGGTTCTGCAGGAAACAGGCTGGACGATCAGATGCTGGGACTAAACACCTAGGCTTCAACCTCGATGCCATCTTCATCATCGACATCGTCAAAACTGGTGCCGTTCAGATTCGCTTCGACTTTGAAGAGAAGGCGCGTCAAGACCTTCTGCTCTTTCTTGTCGAACCCTTTAAGCGCAATTTTTTCGGTCTTACGCACCGACTTCTCAATGGACCGGATGGCCTGCTCTCCCTCTTCGGTTAAGAAAACATACGCGCGGCGTCCGTCTTCCTCCGATAATCGCTTTTCAAGAAAGCCCTGATTCGTCAGTCGGTTGATGGTTTTGGTAATTGTCGGCGGTCGCACACCTAAAAGAGTGGCAAGCTGGCTGGGCGTCTGCCCGTTCTCCACCGATAACGCCAGCATTAACTTGTCTTGCCCCGCATATAGCCCATGCTCCAGAAGCCGCTCGGCCAGAGCGGTACGTGAAAGCCGAGCGGCCGACTGTAGCAAACCAATTGTCGCGCCCTTTACAGCTTTGGCCATAAAAACTCCCCTTTAGACATCCTCAACGATAAGATAGAACGCCCCTTGAACAAAATAGCTCTAACGAATCCCATTGCAACCATAGATTGCTCTTGCCCAGACAAATAATTATGCTCTACTTTCGTATAAAAGTTTTGCCCGGCAATTGTCTTGATACATCGCGAGGCATGCTGTGAACACACAAGAAAATAAACCTACGCCGGCAAAGAAAATTGCGATTCTGCCAATAGGAGCCACTGAACAGCACGGCCCTCATCTGCCCCCAGAGACTGACTGGATCATTGCGCAAGGCATTGTAGAGGCAGTCAAAAGGGAACTTCCAGAAAATCTCGATACTGTTTTTCTTCCAGTCGAGAAGATTGGCTACTCAATCGAGCATTCAGATTCTTCTCAAACGCAATCCATGACATTCGAAGAGGCCGCCAATCGGTGGATCGGCATCGGGGAGGCCCAGTTCAGGGCCGGTCTGCGCAAACTCGTCATTCTCAACGCCCATGGTGGCAACTCACCATTGCTCACCATTGTAACGACTGAACTGCGCGTGCGATTCGGCATGTTGGCCGCTGCCACGAGCTGGACGCGCTTTGGTTATCCGCCGGATATCGTCTCCGAGGAAGAACGCGCTTTGGGTATCCATGGCGGATTTATCGAAACCTCCGTCATGCTGGCTCTGCGCCCCGACATGGTCGACATGCGAAAGGCAGCAGACTTCAAATCCGCCCAGGCCGACTTTTGCCGGGATTTCACACATTTGCGCGCTTATGGTCCTCATGCTTTCGGCTGGATGATGCGCGACCTCGCCCGCGAGGGTGTCACCGGCAACGCTGCCGGGGCGAGCGCAGAAGCAGGAAAACGCATCATCGCCCACAGCGTGACCGGCTTCCTGGATCTGCTCCACGATGTCGACCGGTTCGACCTGTCCCACTTCGAACACTGACCGTGCAATCGCCCGGACGCCGTCTTATATAGTCGAGAAACAATTCCAGTTTTGCGAGAAATCATGTCCGACGTTCAGACCGAGACGCCCAGCGAAACCATCCCGACACAGATCCCTGTCACTGTACTGACTGGCTATCTGGGTTCAGGCAAGACGACACTCCTCAACCGCATCCTCACCGAGGATCACGGCAAGCGCTATGCGGTGATCGTCAACGAGTTCGGCGAGATCGGCATCGACAACGACTGATCGTCGAATCCGACGAGGAAATCTATGAGATGAACAATGGCTGCGTGTGCTGCACGGTGCGCGGCGATCTGGTGCGCGTGGTCGAGGGACTGACACGGCGCACCGGCCGGTTCGACGCCATCGTGGTGGAAACCACGGGACTGGCGGATCCCGCGCCCGTGGCGCAGACCTTTTTCATGGACGACGATGTGCGCGCCAAAACCCGGCTCGACGCGGTGGTGGCGCTGGTCGACGCCAAGCACCTGCCGCTGCGCCTGAAGGATTCCAACGAGGCGGAAGACCAGATCGCTTTCGCCGATGTCGTGATCGTCAACAAGACCGACCTCGTGACGCCTGAGGAACTGGCAACTGTCGAGGCGACGATCCGGGCGATCAACCCGATGGCCCGCATCCACCGCGCAGAGCGCGCCGGCGTTGCGCTGAACGATGTGCTCGACCGTGGCGCCTTCGACCTGAAGCGTGTGCTCGACAACGACCCGCACTTCCTCGAGCACGGCCACCCGGACCATGTGTGCGGCCCCGACTGCGAACATGACCACCATCATCACGATCATGAGCATGGGCATGACCACGATCACGGACACCACCATCACCATGGCGCGGCGTCTCCCATCCACGATGCGGGCGTGAAGTCGCTCTCCCTGCGCGCCGGCGAAATGGATCCCAAGAAGTTCCTTCCCTGGCTGGAGAAGACCACGCAGATCGACGGACCGAACATTCTGCGCCTCAAGGGCATCATCGCGTTTGCCGACGATCCCGACCGTTTCGTGGTTCAGGGGGTTCACATGATCGTCGAGGGCGACCATCAGCGCCCATGGCGGGACGATGAAAAGCGCGAGACGCGCCTCGTCTTCATCGGCCGCGATCTGGACACCGAGCGCCTGCAACGCACCTTCGAAGCCTGCCTGGCCTGACGCATGCCCACCATTGCTCCGCTCGACCTCGACAGCCATTGCATTGCCATAGCCTGGCTTGACGACAGTCCGCATTTCGCGCTCGCCGATGGCGTGGTGCATCGTCTCGACAATGGCCACAAATGGGCAGAGGTTCACGACGGGCTTCTGGCCGCCTGCCCCGATGCAGACCATGCGCGTCTCATCACCGGCGGTGAGGATGGCCGCGTGACGGCGCTTTCGGCAGACGGCAAAGTGGAAATGCTGGCCGAGATCGGCCGCAAATGGGTGACCAGCATTGCCGCCGGCCCGCAGGGCGCGGTCGGCTTTGCTGTCGGGCGCAGCGCCTATGTGCTCTTTGCCGATGGCAAACAGCGCGAATTCCAGCACCCGCGCTCGGTGGAAGGCATCGCCTTCGCACCAAAGGGGATGCGGCTTGCGGTCGCCCGTTACAATGGCGCGACGCTGCATTTTCCCGCAACCGACGGCAAACCGACGGAACTGGAATGGGCCGGCGCGCACACGGGCATCACCTTCTCGCCGGATGGAAAATTCCTCGTTACCACCATGCAGGAAAATGCCCTGCATGGCTGGAAACTGGCCGATGGCAAGCATATGCGCATGGCCGGCTATCCGGGAAAGGTGAAGTGTTTTTCGTGGAGCGCGAAGGGCAAGTGGCTCGCCACTTCCGGCGCACCGGGCGCAATCGTCTGGCCATTTCAGGCCAAGGACGGCCCCATGGGCAAAGCCCCGCTGGAGCTTGGAACACGCGGCGACACGATGGTGACGCAGGTCTGTTGTCACCCCACCGAAGAGATTGCCGCCATCGGCTATGGCGATGGCATGATCCTGGCCGCGCGCTTTGCCGACCAGAAGGAGATTCTTCTGCGCAGATCGGGCAAGGGTGCGATCACCGCCATGGCATGGGACAATGAAGGCCGCCGCCTCGCCTTTGGTTCCGAGACCGGTGAAAGCGGCGTGGTGGATATCGCCGGTTGAATTTCACGCCCCCGTGCCTCAGTCTTCGCTTGCAGCGCGCGCCGCGTCCTGTAGCTTCCTCACCTGACTGGAAGCATGGGGAGCGAGCGGTGGATAACAGGCGCACAGCGCAGGAGATGCCTGCCCGGCTTGAACTCACCCCCGCGACCTATCGCCATCTTCTGAAAACGGCGCACCGCCACGCATCGCACCAGATCGAAGCGGAAGACCTGCTGCATGAAACGCTGATCGCCGCACTGACTGCCGGCAACCGCCCATGTGTGGAGAACCGCGCCTGGCTTCAGGGCGTCATGCGGAACGTGGCGGCGACGAAACGGCGCTCCGCCTACCGCCGATCACGGCGCGAGAACGCCACCCTGGTTATCGAGCCCGCGGACGACAGCGAAGTTCCAACGGAATTCCTCTCAAGCCTGCCACGAAGCCAGAGAATCGTCGCACTTCTCGCTCTCGGCGGCCATACGCGCAATGAAATCCGCCACCTTCTGCGCATTTCCGATGCGAGCCTGCGCCAGCGGATTGCCGGCCTGCGCTGGCGTTGGCGCGATGCCGCTCCCAATGCCGAAACCCTTCCCGGGAAGCTTCTGGCGGGCACGCTCGCCTTCGGCAGGATCCGGCAGAACCTTCTTCCGCTGACCGGGCGCAACACGGCATTCCTGGCAAGCCACGATCCGGACGGACACCTCTTTGCGGTAAGTTTTTTTCATCTCAAAGCTCACAAACTGGGTGCTTGCGGCAATTAAGAAGCAGAACCAACCTTGTAACATCAGGAGACAGACATGCTTTCCAACGTCCGCATCGGCAACATCTGCTACTACGTCAACGACATTGACCGCACCGAGACGTTTTACCGCGATGTGATCGGGCTGAATGTCCAGAGGATGGAAGGAGACGAGGAGACGGGCGACTGGCTGCTGGCCAGCATCGAGAACAATATCGAACTCATCTTCTTCAAGATGGAGTCGCGTCCCGGGAACACGCCCATTGTGGTGTTCGACCTCTCCGAGGGCGGCATCGATACCGTCGTGGAGGGTCTTGCGGAGAAAGGCGCAACGATCGTGACGCCTGTCAGCCATGCTCCGGGCGGCTGGTCTGCCGAATTTGCCGACCCGGACGGCCATGTCCTGTCCGTCTACCAGTCGGAAGAGCGCCCGCGTAGAAGCGCATAGGGTCAGGACCCACCAATATGGCGGCAATGGTCGGCCTGATTTGTGCGGATACGCGAAGCACGGCCGCAGGAAGACTTCACGTCTTTCAAGGACTTGCGACAAAGTAGCCCGTGCAAATCAGGCC
>NZ_BAMP01000034.1 GCF_000615975.1 Nitratireductor aquibiodomus NL21 = JCM 21793
CGGTCGCCGACCTTTCGGGCCAGCCGCGCGGCACGATCCGCGTCACCGCGCCGCTCGGCATCGGCAAGCGGCTCATCGCCAGCGGCATCCCCGAATTTCGTGACCGATATCCCGAGATCGAGGTTCGCTTAAGACTTTCAGACCATGAGGTGGACATGATGCGCGAGGGCATCGACGTTGCCTTCAAGCTTGGGATTCTCGAGAACTCCTCGTTCCGCATGCGCGGCATCTTGGATTGCGAGCGCGTTCTGGCGGCAGCGCCCGATTATCTGCAACGACGCGGCGAACCGAAGACGCCCGAAGCGCTGATCGATGAGCGGCACGATTGCCTGATGCTGCGCTTTCCCGGTGCGCGCGAGCATTTCTGGATGCTGCAGACGCCGGAGGGCGCGCGGAAATTCGAGGTTGGCGGCCCGTTCGATTCCGACGATGGCGACGTGATCACCGACTGGGCCCTTGCCGGGCGCGGCATCGTCAACAAGCCCCGCTTCGAGATCGGGCCATTTCTGCGCGACGGGCGGCTTCGGGTGGTTTTGCCCAACACGCCGCCTGTGCCGGTGAAGCTTGCGGCGCTCTACCCGCACAAGAAGTTTCAGGACCCGAAAGTGCGGTTGCTGGTGGATTTCATGGCAAGCCGTTGCCAGAAGATGATCGGCGAGACCCTGTCGGAGCAATAATGGTCAGCCCGCACGCAGGCTTTCCAGACCGCGTTGAACAAGCTCGCGCATGAGCCGCTGATAGGGAACGCCGCGCTTCTTCGCCTCAGCCTTCACGGCATCCAACTGGCTATGCGGCATGCGCATATTCACCCTCGCCGCCTTGTTCTCGAACTCGAAACCGGCGGGTTTGAACGCACCAAAATCCAGATCGGACAGATCCTGAACGAGAAAGTCTTCCGCATCCTTATCGGTTTTCAGTTTGGGAACGCTGCGTTTCATAGCGTTTCACCTCCTTGGCATGCATGTAGCGCGCTGTGATGGGACGGATAAGACGCTGCCCATCGACAACCCGAAAGGTCACGCCTATGAACATGGGGCGGCCCTGCCGGTTGCGTCCTATGACGATGTAGCGGTCTTCCGGCCCGGAGTGTGCGGGATCAGGCGCAATCAACGGGTCATGAAGAAGCGCATGTTCGATCTCATTCTTCGAGACACCGTGCTTTGCACATTTCGGCCAGTTTCCAGCATCCCAGTCAAAGCCCGCGACCTTCATTCATGAAGTATGTAAGTTTGTACACACAAATGTCAATATGAATGCAAAGCCACCAGTATCTCCGCAGCCGCCATCGCCGCGATGACGACGGGGCGTTTGTCGTGTACGGCATCGCCGCCGATGGGGGTGACGAGCCTGGAAAGGCGGGCTTCATCGCCGCCATTCTTGAGATACCAGCTTTTGAAGGTCACGCGCTTGGTCTTCGAGCCGATCATGCCCACATAGGCAGCATCGGCGCGCGCAAGGGCTTCCGCGACCAACAGGAAATCGAGCGCGTGATCGTGCGTGAGGATCACGAAGGCGGTTCCGGCGGGGGCGTCACGCACCGCCTCTTCCGGCAGGGCTGCAAGGCGTGTTTCCACATCCGCCGGAAAACCCTCAAGCGCCTCCTTGCGGGTCTCGACCACCAGAACACGCACGGGCAGCGGGTCGAGCGCGGCCGCCAGCGCATGGCCGACATGCCCCCCGCCAAACAGGATCACATGCGGAAAGGCGCTTGCCTCATCGCCGGCGCGCTTCACAAGCGCCGTGCGCTCCGCCTGATCCAGAAGGCGAATGTCAAGCGCCACCCGGCCACCGCAGCACTGGCCGATTTCCGGCCCAAGCGGAATGTCGAGAGCGCCATTTGCGAGATTGTCCGAGATGAGCTCACGCGCTTTGGCAATCGCTATGAATTCGAGCTGACCGCCACCGATGGTGCCGAAAATCGATTCGGGCGAAACCAGCATCCACGCGCCCTCCTCGCGCGGGGTGGAGCCCTTCGCCTCGCGCACCTCGACGAGAGCGACGGAAAGCGAGGCTTGCAGGAAGGCCCTGAGGGCAACAGTTGAATCGGTCATCGGTGCGGCCATATCAGTAGGTCCTGGCCCTAGCGCGCGCCTTCCGCCCGGACCCACTCCACCGCCATCAACACACGCTCGGGCGTGGCCGGCGCATCGAGACGCGGGCAGACCTTGTGATCGGCAACACTCGCCACCGCATCGGACAGCGCATGAAGCACACACATGGCGAGCATGAAAGGCGGCTCGCCCACGGCCTTTGAACGGTGCACCGTCGGTTCTGCGTTTTCCGCCCAGTCGGCAAGCGCCACGTTGAACACTTTCGGCCGGTCGGATGCGAGCGGGATCTTGTAGGTGGAAGGCGCATGGGTCCGAAGCCGCCCCTTGCCGTCCCAGACCAGTTCTTCGGTCGTCAGCCAGCCCATGCCCTGAATGAAGCCGCCCTCGATCTGGCCAATGTCGATGGCGCGGTTCAGCGAGCGGCCTGTCTCATGCAGGATATCGACGCGCTCGACCAGATATTCGCCGGTCAGCGTGTCGATGGAAACCTCGGCACAGGCGGCGCCATAGGCGAAGTAATAGAAAGGCCGCCCCTGACCCTTGTCGCGATCCCAGTGGATCTTCGGCGTCTTGTAGAAACCGGCTGCCGAAAGCTGGATGCGGGCCATATAGGCCTCGCGGATGAGGTCGGCAAAGGGGATTTCGCGGTTGCCGATGCGCACGCGGTCCGGCAGGAACACGACCTGATCCTTCGGCACGTCATGGGCTTCGGACGCGAAGTCGATCAGCCGGGTCTTGATCTGCCGCGCCGCATCCTGCGCGGCCATGCCGTTCAGATCGGAACCGGAGGAGGCCGCTGTAGCGGACGTGTTGGGCACCTTGCCGGTGGTCGTGGCGGTGATTTTCACCTGATCGATGTCGATCTGGAATTCTTCGGCCACCACCTGCGCCACCTTGGTGTAGAGCCCCTGCCCCATCTCGGTGCCGCCATGGTTCAGATGCACGGAGCCATCCGTATAGACATGCACCAGCGCGCCGGCCTGGTTGAAATGCGTGGCCGTGAAGGAGATGCCGAATTTGACCGGCGTCAGCGCAAGCCCGCGCTTGATGACCGGGCTTCTCGCATTGAAGGCCGCGATCTCACGCCGCCGGGCGGCATAATCCGCGCTTGCCTCCAGTTCGGCGATCACCCGTTCGGCAACATTGTCCTCCACCGTCTGGTGATAGGGTGTGACGTTGCGGTCGTCGGTGCCGTAGAGATTTTTCTTGCGGATTTCGAGCGGGTCCTTGCCCAGCGCAAAAGCCACCTCGTCGATGATACGCTCCGCACCCACCATGCCCTGCGGCCCACCGAAACCGCGAAACGCGGTGTTGGACACGGTGTTGGTGTAAAGCGGGCGCGAGACGGCCCGCGCGGCGGGGTAGAAATACGCGTTGTCGCAGTGAAACAGCGCCCGGTCGGTCACCGGGCCGGAGAGATCGGCCGCATAGCCGCAGCGCGCGGCATAGGTGAAATCGACGCCGAGAATGCCGCCATCGTCATCGAAGCCGACCTCATAGTCGATCAGGAAGTCGTGGCGCTTGCCGGTCGCCGTCATGTCGTCGTCGCGGTCGGGACGCAGCTTGACGGGACGGTTCAGCTTCTTGGCGGCGATTGCCGAAATCACCGCGAACAGATTGGCCTGCGTTTCCTTGCCGCCGAACCCGCCGCCCATGCGCCGCACCTCGATGGTGACGGCGTGGGAGGAAACGCCCAGCGCATGCGCCACCATGTGCTGCACCTCGCTCGGGTGCTGGGTGGAGGAAAAAACGGTCACGTCGCCATCCTCGCCCGGCATGGCGAAGGCGATTTGCCCTTCCAGATAGAAATGGTCCTGCCCGCCAACCCGCATCTGGCCCTTGATGGAATGCGGGGCGGCGTCGATGGCCGCGGCACTGTCGCCGCGCTCAAGCCTCAGCGGTGCGGTGACAAGCCGCGCATCGGCGCCCGCATCGGCAATGTCGATCAACGCGGGTTCTTCCGCATAGTCGATCTTCGCCAGACGGCAGGCGCGCCGCGCCGCATCGCGCGTTTCGGCAATGACGGCAAAGACCGGTTGGCCGAAGAACTGGACCCGGTCACTGGCTAGAATGGGTTCGTCATGCAGACCCGTGGGGCTGATGTCGTTTTCGCCGGGAATGTCGTCTGCTGTCAGAACGGTGACGACACCCGGCGCGGCGCGCACCTTCGAGAGGTCCATGCTCGTGATCGTGCCATGCGCCACTTCGGCAAGGCCGAGGCAGGCATGCAGCGTGCCTGCCGGTTCCGCCATGTCGTCGATATAGACCGCCTCGCCACTGACATGCTTGTGCGCGGAATCGTGCTTCTGGTCGCTGGCGACGCCGCCGGTGATCCTCACCTTTCCGGGATCAAGCGTTTCGTGCCGTGTCATGATCAGGCCGCCTCATATCTGGAGAGGTTTGCCGAGCCGCCCGTGCTTTCAACGTAGAAGCGGCGGAGCAGGTTCTTCGCCGCCATCATGCGATAGTCGGCGGAGGCGCGCATATCGCTGATCGGCTGGAAATCTCTCTCATAGGCCGAAAGTGCTGCCTCGACGGTTTCCTGCGTCCACGGCTTTCCGACAAGCGCTTTCTCAACCGATTTTGCGCGCTTTGGCGTCGCCGCCATGCCGCCATAGGCGATGCGGGCGGCTTCAACCCGGCCATCGGCGATCCGCAGATCGAAAGCGCCCAGAACCGCCGTGATGTCTTCATCGCGGCGCTTGGAGATTTTCCAGACCGCGAAACGGGAGGCCGCATCGGGCACCGGCACATGCACAGCCTCGACGAACTCGCCGGGCGCGCGGTCCTGTTTGCCATAGTCGACGAAGAAATCTTCCAGTGGAATCCTGCGGCGGGTATTGCCCTTGCGCAGCGTAAGGGTTGCGCCAAGGGCGATCAATGGCGGAGGTGTATCACCGATGGGCGAGCCGTTGGCGATGTTCCCGCCAATGGTGCCCATATTGCGCACCTGCTCGCCACCGATGCGGTCGATCAGCGCGCCAAGTGGAGGGATGCGCTTTGCCAAAAGCGCGAACGCATCGGAATAGCTGACGCCAGCACCGATGTGGATTGCGCCATTCTCTTCCCCAATATCGCGCAATTCATCGAGCCCGCCAATGAACACCACCGGCGCAATCTCGCGCATGAATTTCGTGACCCAGAGCCCCACATCCGTAGCACCGGCAACGATGGTGGCCTTTGGCTCGGCTTCGAGAATCGCTGCGAAATCGTCGACATTTGCGGGAATAAGCAGGCGGTCCTGGGCGGAACCGATCTCCACCCTTGCGCCATCCTTCATCTGGTTGAGCGCGGCGATGACCGCAGCACGCTCCGTCGCCAACGGATCCGACATCGCATTACCATAGGTGGAGGCGGCCAGCGCGGCGCGCACAATGGGTTCATAGCCAGTGCAGCGGCAGAGATTGCCTTGCAGTGCCTTTTCGACAGCGCGCTCGGTGGGCTGCGGTTCGCGCATCCAGAGCGCGTAAAGCGACATGACGAAGCCCGGTGTGCAAAATCCGCATTGCGAACCGTGATAATCGACCATCGCCTGCTGCACCGGATGCAGACTGCCATCGGCGCGTTTCAGATGCTCCACCGTCACCACATGGCAGGCATCAAGCGAACCGAGGAAACGAATGCAGGCATTGACGCTCTCATAAACGAGTTCGCCCTTGCGCAGCCGCCCGACAAGAACGGTGCAGGCGCCGCAATCGCCTTCCGCGCAGCCTTCCTTGGTGCCTGTCAGACGCTGGCGCAGGCGCAGATAATCGAGGAGCGTTTCGTCCGGGCGGGCATTGCCCAGCGCCACCGGCGTGCCGTTCAACAGAAAGCGGATTTCAGAACGCGCTTTCATCAGCTTCCCCTGTAGGTGGAGTAGCCATAGGGCGAGAGAAGCAATGGCACATGATAATGCGCCTGCTCGGCCATGCCAAAGCGGATCGGCACCTGATCGAGAAAGGCCGGGGCCGGTAGATCGGCACCGTGGGCCCGCAGATAGGCGCCGGCCTCAAACACCAGTTCATAAAAACCCGTGCGAAACGCCTCACCTTCAAGCAGCGGCGCATCGCAGCGACCATCGCTGTTGGTTGTGAACGTCTTCACATGGGTGCGCGTCTCGCCCTCCAGACGATAGAGCGCGATCTCCAGCCCTCCCGCCGGTCTTCCGCTGGCGGTGTCCAGCACATGGGTCGTCAGACGGCCCTCACCCGCATTGCTCATGCGGCCTCCCTATCAATTCGCTCAAGCCACTTGCGCGTCTACCACTTGATTGTGGGGCAAATTGATTGCGAGCATAAGAGGACGCGCTAAGGAAGAACAACAAAACTCTTTCAAATTTTTCAGGAAAGTACCTCCCGCATTCCATCTATTATCCTTGCCAATGGCGAATTTCGGACAGATTGCATGACCCGTTACCTGAGAAACATGACCGGCTATGGCCAGACCCCACCCAATGCTGACTGGCCCGGCGGCGCAAAAGTCGCGGTGCAGTTCGTCGTCAATTACGAGGAGGGCGGCGAAAACTGCATCCTGCATGGCGACGAGGCCTCGGAGGCCTTTCTTTCCGAAGTGGTGGGCGCGGCCCCTTGGCCCGGCATGCGCCACTGGAACATGGAATCTATCTATGAGTATGGCGCGCGCGCCGGGTTCTGGCGGCTCCACCGCATGTTCACGGCAGCCGGCGTGCCGGTCACTGTTTTCGGCGTCGCTTCGGCGCTGGCCCGCAGCCCCGACCAGCTTGCCGCCATGCAGGACGGCGGCTGGGAAATCGCCTCGCACGGTCTGAAATGGATCGACTACCGCGCCCACTCGGAAGAAAGCGAGCGCGCCGACCTTCTGGAAGCCATCCGGCTGCACACCGAAGTGGTGGGCGAGCGCCCGCGCGGCCTCTATCTCGGTCGCACCTCGGTCAATTCGGTGAAACTCGCCATCGAGGAAGGCGGGTTCGATTGGATTTCCGACACCTATGACGACGACCTGCCCTACTGGATCGACCATGACGGACACGGGCACGGCACGCGGGCGCAACTGGCCATTCCCTATACACTCGACGCAAACGACATGCGCTTTGCCACCGCACAGGGTTTCAACTCTGGCGATCAGTTTTTCAGCTATCTGAAAGACGCTTTCGACACGCTCTATGCCGAGGGGGCTGCCGGTCGCCCGGCCATGATGAGCATCGGGCTTCACTGCCGCCTCATCGGCCGCCCGGGGCGCGCCGCGGCGCTTCAGCGCTTCATCGACTATGTGAAAAGCCACGACCATGTGTGGCTTGCAACGCGCGGCGAGATCGCCCGGCACTGGCGTGAGAAGCACCCTTATGAAGCGCCGGCGCTGCGCCCGTGCCGCATGAGCGAACCGGAATTCATCGAGCGGTTCGGCAGCATCTACGAGCATTCGCCATGGATCGCCGAACGCGCGGTGAAGCTGGAGCTCGGCCCCGCGCATGACACGGCAGGCGGCCTTGCCAACGCGCTCGCCCGCGCCTTCCGTTCGGCCAGCGAAGGCGAACGCTTGGCGTTCTCAAAGCCCACCCGAACCTTGCCGGCAAGCTGGCGGCGGCCAAAAGGCTGACCGAGGAATCGAGCAAAGAGCAGGCTTCGGCAGGGCTCGATGCGCTTACCGACAGCGAGCGCGCACGCTTCACCGAACTCAACACCGCCTATACGCAGAAATTCGGGTTTCCATTCATCATCGCCGTCAAGGACAACACCAGGGACAGCATTCTGAAGGCCTTCGAAACCCGGTTAGAGAACAGCCGCGACGAGGAATTCGCCACCGCCTGCCGGCAGGTGGAGCGGATCGCCCGGCTGCGGCTCAACGACATCCTCCCCGTGTGAAATCAGGACGAGACCAGATGAACGCCCGCACCTATTACGCCCCGCATGGCGGGCATCCGCCGCAGACCCAGCTCCTGACTGACCGCGCGGTTCTGACGGACGCCTATGCGCTGATGCCGAAGGGCGTCATGCAGGACATCGTTACCAGCCTTTTGCCCTTCTGGGAGAAAACCCGCTGCTGGATCATCGCGCGGCCGCTTTCCGGTTTTGCGGAAACCTTTTCGCAGTACATCATGGAGGTTCAGCCCGGCGGCGGCAGCGACCGGGCCGAACTCGATGAGACCGCGGAAGGCGTGCTTTTCATCGTCGAGGGCGAGCTGACCGTCGAGATCGCCGGCGAGACGCACAAGATGACGCCCGGCGCTACGCCTATCTGCCGCCATCGAGCGGCTGGAGGGCGCACAACCGGGGCGATGCGCCCGCACGTTTCCACTGGGTCCGCAAGGCCTATGAGTCGGTCGAAGGCCTCGACGCGCCCGATCCGCTGTTCCTGAACGAAGCCGACATCGCGCCGTCCCCCATGCCGGGAACGGATGGGAAATGGGCAACGACGCGCTTCGTCGATCCGGCCGATCTGCGCCACGACATGCATGTGACCATTGTCACCCTGGAACCAGGTGCTGTGATCCCCTTCGCCGAAACGCATGTCATGGAACACGGTCTCTATGTGCTGGAAGGCAAGGCTGTCTACCGGCTCAATCAGGACTGGGTGGAGGTGGAAGCGGGCGACTTCATGTGGCTGCGCGCCTTCTGCCCGCAGGCCTGCTATGCGGGCGGGCCAGGCAATTTCCGCTACCTGCTCTACAAGGACGTCAACCGGCACGCCAAACTCGCCGGCAGCTTCGCGCGATGAAGCGGATCGAAGCCGAGAAGCTGACACGCACGGCCTTCGCGCCCTTCGGCGACGTGATCGAGACCGGCGGCGCAGAGAGCTTCCTCATCAATGCCGGCAAGTGCCGCCGCTTTCATGATCTGGCGACGGTCGAGGCGGCGGGTGAGAATGCGCGCGTTCTGATCAACATCTTTCGCGGCACGCCCTATGCGCTGCCGCTGCAGCTTTCCATGGTCGAGCGGCACCCGCTTGGAAGCCAAGCCTTCGTGCCGCTTTCGCCGGCTCCCTTTCTGGTGATCGTGTGCCCGGATGAGAACGGGCGTCCCGGCGAACCCCGCGCCTTCATCGCCCGCCCCGGACAGGGCGTGAACTATGCGCGCGGCACGTGGCATGGCGTTTTGACGCCCATCGGCGAACCGCAGGATTTTGTGGTGGTCGACCGTGGCGGAGACGGCAACAATCTGGAAGAATTCCACTTCCAGGAACCCTTTGAAATCACGGTGCCATCCCTCCCATGACCGCTCCCGACCTTCCCCTCATCAACCGGCTGCTCGACGTGATCGAACAGGACATCCTGCCGAAGACCGCCAAGGGCGTCGCCCATGGCAACAAGCTCTTCGGCGCGGCGATCCTGAAGAAAAGCGATCTGTCGCTGGTGCTTGCCGAAACCAACAATGAGCTGGAGAACCCGCTCTGGCATGGCGAGGTGCATACGCTGAAGCGGTTCTACGAACTGCCGAAGGATGTGCGCCCGGACACGAAGGACTGCATTTTTCTCTCCACACACGAACCCTGCTCGCTGTGTCTTTCGGCGATCACCTGGACCGGATTCGACAATTTCTACTACCTCTTCAGCCACGAGGATTCGCGTGACGCCTTCGCGATCCCGCACGATCTGAAGATTTTGAAAGGGGTCTTCACGCTGGAGCCCGGTGGCTACAATGCCGAAAACGCCTTCTGGAAAAGCTACGCCCTGCCCGCTCTGGCAACCGCACTGCCTAAGGCTGATGCGGAAGCGGTGAAAGCGCGGGTCGCAACGCTCGCCGCAGCCTACGCCGCCCTTTCCCAACGCTATCAGGACAGCAAGGCGGAGAACGACATTCCGCTTAATTGAAGAGGGAGGCGGGGCCATTCCGGTTGGCCAGTCCGACACGCCTCACATCTCCCTGCCTTCACCTCACCCTGAGCGTGTCGAAGGGCGGGGTGAAGGCACGCGCCAACGTCACCGCCTGTGCCCGTCATGCCGCCCTCGCCCTTCGACACGCTCAGGATGAGGGCTGTGTTTTTGCCGGAACTTAGACCCGTTCCATCGCCAGTGCGATGCCCTGGCCAACGCCGATGCACATGGTGGCGAGCGCCAGTTTGCCGCCGGTGGCCTGCAACTCAAGTGCTGCCGTGCCGGAAATGCGGGCGCCCGACATGCCGAGCGGATGACCAAGGGCAATCGCGCCGCCATTGGGGTTCACATGCAGCGCATCTTCAGGAATGCCAAGATCGCGCAGAACGGCGATGCCCTGCGAGGCGAAGGCCTCGTTGAGCTCGATGACATCGAAATCCGAAGGTTTGAGGCCGAGCCGCGCACAAAGGCGCTGCGTTGCCGGTGCCGGGCCGATGCCCATGATGCGCGGCGGAACGCCGGCCGTCGCACCGCCGAGAATGCGGGCGATCGGTGTCAGGCCGTATTTCTTCGCAGCCTCCTCCGAAGCGATGATGAGGGCCGCCGCACCGTCATTGACGCCTGAGGCGTTGCCGGCGGTCACGCTGCCGCCCTCGCGGAAGGGTGTCGGCAGCTTGCCGAGCTTCTCCACCGTGGTGCCGGGACGCGGATGCTCGTCCTTGTCGACCACCACCGGGTCGCCCTTGCGCTGGGGAATAGTGACGGAAACGATTTCCTTTGCGAGACGCCCGTTTTCCTGCGCGGCGACAGCCTTGTTCTGGCTGCGCACGGCAAAGGCGTCCTGATCGGCGCGGCTGACGGAGAAATCCGCCGCCACGTTCTCACCCGTCTCCGGCATGGAATCGACGCCATACTGATTCTTGAGCACCCTGTTGACGAAGCGCCAGCCAATCGTGGTGTCGTAGATCTCGGCATTGCGGGAAAACGCCGTTTCGGCTTCGGCATGACGAAGGGGGCGCGGCTCATGGATTCCACACCGCCGGCGATCATGATCTCGGCCTCGCCCGCCTTGATGGCGCGGGCGGCAATGGTGATCGCATCCATGCCCGAACCGCAAAGACGGTTCACCGTGGACCCCGGCACCTCGATGGGCAGGCCCGCGAGAAGCACGGCCATGCGCGCCACGTTGCGGTTGTCCTCGCCGGCCTGGTTGGCGCAGCATAGAACACATCGTCCAGCGCCGCCCAGTCGACCTTCGGGTTGCGCTCCATCAGCGCCTTGATCGGCAGGGCAGCCAGATCGTCGGCGCGAACGGAGGAAAGCGCGCCGCCGAAGCGGCCGATCGGCGTGCGGATGTAATCGCAGATGAATGCTTCAGCCATGAACGGCTTCTCCTAACCAACATTGCCGGGATACCCCCGGTTGCCGCGCCGCGCACGGCAGACAGATCATGCGCCCTTATGGGCCGCTTCGGTGCGGGCTTTCAAGTCGCGCAGTGTCGCAAGCTCCAGATCGGTGGGCGGCGGCGTCTCCTCCACACCGTCGGCAAACTTTACGCTCCACCCGCAGGTTTCCTGCACCTGATCGCGCGTCACACCCGGATGCAGCGAGACGACGGTGAACTCCTTCGTCACCGGGTCGGGCTTCCAGATCGCAAGATCGGTGATGAGCAGCGTCGGTCCCTTGGTGTCGATGCCCAGCTTCTGGCGGTGGTCGCCGCCATCGCCATGTCCAAAGGAGGTGTAGAAATCGATCTTCTCCACCATGCCCCGCTTCGACTGGGCGAGCGTGATGTAGACCTCCTGCGAGGAGGTGGCGATTTCCGGAGCGCCACCGCCGCCGGGAAGCCGCGTCTTCGGGCAGTCATAGTCACCGATCACGGTGGTGTTGATGTTGCCGTATTTGTCGATCTGGGCCGCGCCCAGAAAGCCGATGGTGATGCGCCCGCCCTGCAGCCAGTAGCGGAACATTTCCGGCACCGGCACGGTGGTCAAGGCAGTGTCGCACAGCTCGCCATCGCCAATCGAGAGCGGCAGCACATCGGGCGCGGTGCCGATGGTGCCGGATTCATAGATCAGCGTGATGTCGGGCGCATGCATCAGACGCGCAATGTTGCAGGCAGCCGAGGGCGCGCCGATGCCGACGAAGCACACATCGTCATTCTTCAGCGCGCGCGAGGCGGCAATCGTCATCATTTCATTGGGGGTGAATTCGGGCCTGCTCATCATGCGTCCCTCAGCTTCTCGACACGGGCGGCAAAATCCTCGGGCGTCGCATCAAGCACGTTCTTCTGCATCCAGTCGCGGAACAGGTCGCGGTCTGCGGCGATCTTGTCCCATTTCAGATATTCGGCGTTGTCACGCGCGTAATAGCATGGGTGTAGGAGGGATGCGCGCCACCCGGCACCACGGCGATGTCGGCCACCGTCCAGTGGGGCAGAATGGTCAGATTGGGGTGCAGGTCGGAGAAATCGTCGACGACTTCTTCTACGCTCACGACAGCGCGTTTCGCTGCCAGAACCGCCTCTTTCTGAATGCCGACAATGCCCTCCACCAGAACATTGCCCTTCCGGTCCGCCTTCTGCGCATGAATGAAGACGACATCGGGCCGCAGCGCCGGCACGGCGGCCAGGCTCTCGCCCGTGAAGGGGCATTCGATGAACTTGATGTTCGGGTTCACACGGGCAAGCTCCGCGCCGCGATAGCCACGGAAAACCGCGCAGGGAAGCCCGGCCGCGCCCGCCTCATAGGCGTTGGCCATGGCGGCGTGCGAATGTTCCTCGATCTCGAGCTTGTGCGGGAAGCCGTTTTCCACCGCATCGCGCAGGCGGCGCAGAAGCCCCACCCCCGGATTGCCGGCATAGGAAAAGACCAGTTTGCGGGCGAGGCCCATGCCGATCATCTGGTCGTAGACCACATCGGGGGTCATGCGGATCAGCGTGAGATCACGGAAACCCTGGCGGATCGACTCATGGGCAGCCGCCGTGGGGATGAGATGGGTGAAGCCTTCGAAAGCGACACTGTCGCCATTGCCGAGATTCTCCGCGACCGCCTGCGACAGCGGAACAAAACGCGCCATGGCATTCCTCAAAAGTTCGTATTGCGAACATAAGTTTTATATGCGATATTTATTAGATGGAGAATGAAACCGAGTCAAATGCCCCCGCCGCACCTAACGCCCAGGCTTCGCGCGATATCGTCGGATCGCTGCAGAAGGGGCTTGGCGTTCTGGAGATTCTGGCAAATGCGCCGGACGGCATGACGCTGACGGAAGTGGCGACGGAGGCCGGGCTGACACGCGCAGGCGCGCGGCGGCTGCTCCTCACACTGGTGGCGAGCGGTTATGCACGCCAGGAAGAGCGTCGTTTTTTGCTGTCCGCCAGGCTGCTCGGGCTGGCACGGACCTGGATGGGCGGCGCCGCGCTCTGGCGCTATGCAGAACCCATCATGCAGCGCATCTCGGAAACCCTCGGCGAATCCTGCTCTGCAGCCGTCCTTGAGGCAGAGGAAGTGGTCTATGTGGCACGGGTGGCAGGGCGACGCATCGTTTCGGTCGCCCTCAATGTCGGCACGCGTCTGCCTGCCTACTGCACGTCGATGGGGCGAATACTTCTGTCAGACCTGGATGCGTCCGAACTCACCCGTTTTCTCGCGCAGGCGGCGATCAGCGCCAAGACCGAAAGAACGATGACGGACCGGACCCAGATCACCAAAGCCGTGATGCAGGCCGGCACGCGTGGATACGCCATTGTCGATCAGGAACTGGAACTCGGCCTGCGGTCGATTGCAGTGCCAATTCGCGACAAGACGGGACGCATCACCGCCGCGCTCAATGTCTCCACCCAGTCGGCGCGCTTCACCTGCGCGAGATGGAGCAGACAATCCTGCCTCTTCTGCAGGCGGGTGCGCGGGAAATCGAGGACTTTCTCGCTCTGCAATAGCCCCTTGTCACACACGACAGAAGCATCGTCCAAAGGAAAAGTGTAGCGTGTCATGCCGCACTCCTTGATGATCCGGTTGGATGATCGGGAGATTTTTCGATGGTCTGGCGCATGCGGCGCGCAAGGCGGGCTTCAAGCCGCGCTTCAAGAACGCGCGCAAGCACGTCGCGTGCCCCCGGGGCCGCATTCCCTTTCGACATTGCGAAAAGTGAATCAACGATGGAAACCTCATCCTGTGGCGACAGGAGAGCCTCGATTTGCGCATCAGTCTGCGCGTCCGAACGGGCGTTGTGAATCGATCTGCTCATGGTCTGGAATCTTGCGCGCCGAACCTGACGGCAAAGCGGCGGCTGGGTGAAATTTTGACGACAGTTTCTAGGCATAACCGCGCCGCGCAGCGAGCTGCGCGGCGTCAGGTCTGAGCGGGGTTTATTGACGGGCCAGGCTATGCCCCTGATAGGCAGCCGGCGGCGGCGTGAGACGATGAAGCTCGCCCTGCAGAAGCTCGAAAATATCCATCGCCAGCCGCAGGTTGAAACGCTTGTCGTCAAAGAACATGCCGTAGCGGATATCGAGACCGCCAGGGATGATCTCGCCGCAGTCTTCCAGCGAAGAGGAGTTGCCGTCAAAGACGAAGCCAGGCAGCGGAGACGCGGCCACGCCGCTGACCACGAGTTTCATGGCGCTGGTGATGTCGTCCACTTCGCCAATCACCTCGTAGGCCACATTCCGCTGGCGCAGCCAATCTCGAGCCACGATCCCGAGCGGAGACTGCGGATTGGCAAGAACCACGGGGATTGTGGCCGAGTTGCGCTTGATCAGATCGCTCAGCTCGCGTGACCCTATCCACCGCATGGAGTAGTCGCAGACCAGATCAGGCCCCATTTCATTGGGGTAAAGCGCCCGGAACGCTGCATCCACCTGCCCAAGGTCGTACATCTCCTCAAGCCGTCTGGAATCCGAGATGCGCCAGCTTACGGTCTCCTTGATCTTGCCCAGACGCCCAAGACCGCCCAGAAGAAGCGGGGCCGTATAAGTGCATATCCCCACTTTGAGCTTGGAGACGTTTTTTTCGTAGCCGACCGTGCGAAGACGGCGTTCAAGGTTGAGCATCTGCCGTATCAGCCCCGAGATCTCTTCCTTGACGATAATCCGGTTGCCGAGTTTCTTGATGAGTGGCGTCCCGATTGCCCGCTCCAGACGCCCCAGATGCATACTGACTGCCGGCTGGCTGATGCCCAGCTTCTGCGCCGCGCCAGTCAGGCTGCGTGTGTCGATGACCGCTTCTGCGGCCCGCAAAGTTGCAAATGAAAGTCCATCCTGTTTGTGCATGCCCATATGCTCTACGCCTCGCTTGATAAGAGGTGGAAATCTGACCCGAAGGACGCCGCCGCGAACGCGGCACGCAACACTTTTGAAAGACGGCAATAACCGTCTGCCCGCACAACCCGCTTCATTCGCGCCGTGCGGCTCTGCGGCACTTTCGGCACCGCCATGCATCAGCCGCGCAGAACGCTGCCAATGCGACGCCGACTCATGCTTCCGAAGCCTTAATGGCGTCGGATCGCGATCTCTGCGGCGCTAAACACCTGTCCGCTGAAACACACGCTCCCCCACAACCCTCACGCCCCCTCTGATCCATACAATGCATGAACGATAGCGGATTCTGATTACATATACAACCTATAGTAGATTATGTGGATATCTTCTCAATTTACACGCACAAGATCGCATGGGATTTAAAAATTACCCATGTTTTTCAGTAAGATAAGATAAAAATTCGCCGATGCTCGAGCAGATCGGAAATGCAGCCTTTCCGATACAATCAGCGTATCTATATACGTATACAACCATGTAAAACGCCGACCCGAAGGGCCGGCGTCCATGTGCTCAGAGAGTGTAACCGTATCGCGCGGGTCAGCGTTCCGGGCGAAAACCGAGAAGTCGCAGCGCGTTCAGCGTCACAAGCACCGTAGCGCCAGTGTCGGCGAGGATGGCGATCCACAACCCCGTGATACCGAGCACCGTTGTGACCAGGAACACGGCCTTTAGACCGAGGGCAATCGTGATGTTCTGGCGGATGTTGGCCATCGTCGCCCGCGCCAGACGCAGCAGTCCCGCGACATCACCCACACGATTGCGCAACAGCGCCCCGTCTGCCGACTCAAGCGCCACGTCAGTGCCCGATCCCATGGCCACTCCCACATCAGCCGTGGCCAGCGCCGGTGCATCGTTGATCCCATCGCCGATCATCATCACCGTATGCCCGGCAGTCAGCTCACGGATGGCAGACACTTTGTCGTCAGGCAGAAGTTCGGCACGGTATTCCATCGACAGGCTCCCTGCGATGGCTTCGGCTGTACGGGCATTGTCTCCGGTGAGCATCACCGAGCGCACGCCGAGTTCCCTGAGATCATGCATTGCAGCAGCGGCATCCTCGCGGGGCTCGTCCCGCAGGGCGATCACGCCGGAAAGCGCATTAGCCCGGAAGACAGCCGCAACAGTCTTGCCCTCTGCCTCGAGCGCTTCAATGCGCGCTTTCGCATCCGGGGTCATCGCTCCCCGCTCTTCGGCATACCGTGGCGAGCCGACAAATACGATCTCCCCGCCAAGCTGCGCCTCCACGCCCCGGCCGGGGATGGCGCGCGCGTCACGCCCCGCCTCGAAAGCTATGCCCTGCCCTTCGGCATGGGCGAGCACCGCCTCCGCCAGGGGATGACTTGAACCGGCTTCGACACCGGCAGCCAGCGCCAGCACCGCCTTCTCATCCCCTTCAGGCGACCACACATCCGTGACCACGGGGCGGCCGACCGTGAGCGTGCCGGTCTTGTCGAACGTCACCAGGTTGACCCGCGCGGCGGCCTCGATCACCGCACCGCCTTTCAACAGCAGTCCGCGACGCGCCCCCGCTGAGAGGAGGAAGCATGGAAGCCGGCACGGAGATCACCAGCGCACACGGACACCCGATCAAGAGCAGCGCCAGCGCGCGGTATACCCAGACATCCCAGGCCGCACCCGCAGCCAGCGGCGGCACGATTGCAACCAGAATGGCGAGGGCCACGATTGCCGGCATATAATAGCGGCTGAACCGGTCGATGAAGCGCTCGGTGGGTGCACGCGCCTCCTGCGCCTCTTCGACGAGGCGGATGATGCGCGCGATGGTGTTGTCTTCGGGCGCGCGCGTTACACGCACCTTGATCGCCGCGTCGGTGCTGATCGATCCGGCAAAGACCTCGTCGCCTTCACCCTTCGTTTTTGGCACGGATTCGCCCGTCACCGGGGCCTCATCAATACCGGCCATCCCGTCGACGATCGCGCCGTCAGCGGGTATCCGGTCGCCCGGCCGAACAACGACGATCTGTCCGATGGCGAGTTCCGACGCCTGCACCTTCCGGGTCTTGCCGTTTTCCTCGAGCAGCGCCGTCTTGGGAACAAGGTCCCCCAGCGCCCGGATACCCGCCCGCGCACGGTTTGCCGCCACACCCTCCAGAAGTTCGCCGACGGCAAAGAGGAAGACCACCAGCGCGGCTTCCTCGGCCGCACCGATAAAGAGCGCACCGGCCGCCGCCACCGTCATCAGCATTTCGATTGTAAAGGGCATGCCGGCACGCAGAGCGGCAAAAGCCCGGCGTGCGACCGGCGCGACGCCGATCAGGCAGGCCGCCACAAATGCCCACATACCCAGCTCACCCGGCAGCGCGAACTCTGCGCCCCATGCAGCCGCCAGCAAAAGGCCGGTGAAGATGACGAGACGTCCCTTTCCGGTCCGGTACCAGCTCTTGCCACCATCGTCCGCACCATGAACGTGACCGGCTGCACCGTGTCCCGGATCGGACGGTCTGGGTTCCCGATCCTGCCGGCTCCCATGACCGCCACAGCACGCGCCGGCGGTGGGGTCGTCGCTGTCGAGCGCGCCGGGGTTCTGCCGCGTGGAAACCGTATAGCCGAGCCTCTCGACCGTCCGCTCAACCTTTCCGCGTTCGGTCCTGCCCTCATCGAGCGCCAGCGCCAGCGTTTCGGACATAACCGAAACCCTCACGTCGCTCACACCGGGCAGGCGCTCAAGCGCTGTCCGGATCTTGCTCGCGCAACTTGCGCAATCCATGCCGCCCACGGTCCAGGAATGGGTGTTTGCGGCGCGATCATCCTGTTTCAAGGACACGATGATTCTCCTTGCAGTCTATCAACGACCGCAAGATAGGACCTCTAGTCACTAGAGCTTCAAGAGGGAAAGTGATGTTTTTGGTTAGAGGGAGGAATACACCGCATCGCCGCCAATCCACGTCGAAACGACCCCCAGATCGTCATCGAGCACGACAAAGTCGGCGTCCATGCCCGCCTCCAGACGCCCCTTGGCGTGATCCAGCCCGATGGCCTGTGCAGGATAGAGGCTCACCATGCGAAAAGCTTCGTCCAGTGACAGGCCGACGTTACGGTAGAGATAAGACACGGTGGAGATCATATCGATATCCGCACCGGCCAGAGTTCCATCCTCCAGCGTCAGGCGCCCGTTCTCCCGCTTGATGGTCCGCCCGTTCAACTCGAACGACTTTATGTCCGTTCCGATGGTCGACATGGCATCCGTTACGGCAAAAATGCGCGCCGGGCCGTTCTTGGCCCGCAATGCAACGCCAATCGCCACCGGATCGACATGAACACCGTCGGCAATAATACCACCCAGAGCTTTCCGCTTTCTAGCGCCGCCCCAACGACACCCGGTTCACGATGTCCCAGCGGGCTCATCGCATTAAAAAGGTGCGTAACAAGCGACGCACCTGCCTGCGCATAGGCGAGCGCGGTACGGCAGGTCGTGTTCGTATGACCAAGGCTGACCTTCACCCCACCATCAACGAGCGCCCGCACCTGATCGACCGTCACGTTTTCCGGGGCAAGCGTCACCATCAACGCCGGAAGACCGTCACGCGCCTCAATCAGGGCGGCAAGGTCGGCGTCCTCCATCGGCCGGATCAGGGCCGGATCGTGTGCGCCCTTGCGCTCGATGGAAAGATGCGGTCCCTCAAGATGCAGGCCGAGAAAGCCAGGCACTCCCGCACGCGCAGCTTCCTGCCCGGCGGCAACCGAAGTCTCAGTCGATCCGCGCGTGTCGGTAATAAGAGTGGGCAAAAGACCGGTGGTGCCAAACATCGCGTGCGCCCGGCACATTTTCTCAAGACCCTCGACGCCACAGTCACCGTCGAACATCACACCGCCGCCGCCATTCACCTGAAGGTCTATAAAGCCCGGCACGATCATGGCCCCGCCCGCTTCGCGCACCGGAAGATCGCGAGCCATTTTTCCGCGCACTTCGAGCCCGGCGATCTTTCCGTTCTCAACAGTCAGTACATGGTCGTCCAGCCAGGTCTGACCGTCAAAAATACGCGCGCCGGCGAGGGCAAAAGAAGACATGGTGCGTTCCGGTGTTTGAGAGTCTGTCAGCGTTCGGGAATTTTCAGTTCGGCAACGAAATCATAGGCATCACCGCGATAGACCGAGCGGGTGAATTCGATCACCCGCCCATTGGGCAGATAGGAAACACGTTCGATATAGAGAGCAGCCTCCCCGGTGGCGACCTTGAGGAGCGAAGCTTCACGCTCGTCCACATTGCGGGCCGAGATGCGCTGCGTGGCACGGCAGGGCCGGGCCGAACGCCTGTCGAGGGCATCGTAGAGAGAATCCGTCACCGAGGCCGGGTCGGGCAGGAAGCTGCCGATGATTGAAGCCCGCTCGATGGCCATGGGCACGTCGTCAGCAATGCGAAGGCGCTCAAGCCTCGAAACCGTATCCCCCACCGAAAGGCCCAGCACCATCATCTCGTCCGGTGACGGGGCAGCGACAATACGCTCCAGCCATTCCGAACGCGAAGTGAGACCTCGTCGGGCCATATCCTCGGTGAACGAGGTCAGAAGTGACAGCGATTGCTCAACGCGCGAAACCGAAGGCGCCACGAACGTTCCCGAACCGTGACGGCGGATAAGCCGCCCCTGCTTTACAAGATCGTCCACCGCACGGCGCACGGTGACACGGCTTAGTTCTGTCAGTTCGGCAATGTCGCGCTCAGTCGGAAGGGCCTCCCCTTCACCCAGAACACCACCGGCAATTGCGTCTTCCAGCAGACGACGCAAGCGCAGATAGAGCGGCCCCGACCCCATGGCCGCGACCCGATCTGCGGTAAAGAGGCCCGGTGCGGTCATCGTCGCTCCTCCCCCGCCATTTCATGCGCAAACGCGCGCAGCGCGAGCTGAACTGCGCCTGAAAGGGCATCTCCCTGCGGCTCTTTAAGAATCGCCCGGTGTCGCGGCGCAAGCCGCCTAGCATATTCCTGCGCCAGCCCACCAAGAAGGCAAAGCCTGTCACACCCCCTAAAAACCACAGCATCCAGCGCCATGGTGATGTCGCGCACGGCATCGAGCAGGATGTCCCTGGCGAGGAGATCGCCCTTGCTGTCGTGTTCGAAGATCAACGGCGCGAAGGCACCATAGTCTGCGGGCCGTGCGCTCTGCTGGGCAAATTCCACCATCGCCTCGGGATCATCGTCAAACCGCGCCATGACCGCACGGCTTAGCGGCGTGTGCTCACGGATACCATCATGGGCGAGCAGGGTCTGCTGCAGCAATGTCCGGCCAATTACGGCGCCGCTCGCCTGATCGCCAATGGCAAATCCCCAGCCACCCACATTGCGCAGCGCACCGTTTGAACGCGCCACATACACCGAGCCGGTGCCGAGTATGGCCATCACGCCATCCTCGTCGCCCAGCGCACCCTGAAGCGCGATCAGACCGTCATGAACGAACCGGGTATCTGCGAAGGGGAGTGCTTTTGCGAGTTCCTGCTGGCGCTCGCCAACATTGATCCCCGCAAGGCCGAGAAAGGCGGGAATCTCCGACAACCTGTCGACATCAACTCCCGCATCCTTCAGGGCTTCGCCAGCGGCTGCAACAATGTTTTTGCCGATTGCATCCGATGTGGTGAAGATGTTGGCGGAGCCGCGCTTGCCGCGCCCGACAACCCGGCCGTGACGGTCAGCCAACGCTGCCCTGCAGCTGGTTCCTCCACCATCTATGGCTATGACGTATTCGCTCATGATTACTCCTCCAATCAATAATACCAAAAAGATACCTCCAGGAAACAACAAAAAATCATAAGCCCCAGAAATCAGCATAACCACCTGATTAAAAAACATAATTAGCACAGACTTCAGGAGCCCGTTCCGAAAGTGGCGGAATCAGGCTGGACAAATGGTATCTTTTTGGCCTTTAATTTCCGCATTGGAGGAGGCAGAGGGGTCCGGGGAGCCGCGCGTACAAGGGACACGAAAGAACGTTCTCAGCCGCGCAGGGCAATCCGGAAACGCTGACAACGCTTCGTGGGGCTCACGAAACACACCGAATTACCTCCATGGGAAATTCAGCAGCGCCCCGGGGCGCGCTCCAGGCTTGCGCGTCAGGCCACGGAGACACCTCCCGGGCACAACAGGGAGAAGATCATGATGAAATCCACCAGACTGGCATTGCTTGCCGCGACCATGCTGGGTGCAACCGGTATGGCGATGGCACAGGATGCCGAACTCACCATCGAAAGCTGGCGCAATGACGACCTGACGATCTGGCAGGAAAAGCTCATCCCGGCCTTCGAGGCCAAGCATCCGGGCATCAAGGTGACCTTCGCGCCAAGCGCTCCGACCGAGTACAATGCGGTTCTCAACTCCAAGCTCGATGCAGGCACGGCCGGCGACCTCATCACCTGCCGCCCGTTCGACGCCTCGCTCAGCCTTTATGAAAAGGGCCATCTGACGGATCTCAAGGATCTCGAGAACATGTCGAACTTCTCCGACGTGGCAAAGGCCGCGTGGAGCACGGACGACGGTTCTGCGACGTTCTGCGTGCCCATGGCATCCGTGATCCACGGCTTCATCTACAATGCCGACGCCTTCGAAGAGCTCGGCATCGAGCCGCCGAAGACCAACGAGGAATTCTACGCGGTCCTCGAAAAGATCAAGGAAGACGGCACCTACATTCCCATGGCCATGGGCGCCAAGGACCAGTGGGAAGCCGCCACAATGGGCTACACCAATATCGGCCCGAACTACTGGAAAGGCGAAGAAGGTCGTCTGGCGCTGATCAGCGGTGAGCAGAAACTCACGGACGAGCAGTGGGTCAAGCCGCTCGGCGAGATCGCCAAATGGGCTCCGTATCTGGGCGATGGCTTTGAGGCACAGGCCTATCCCGACAGCCAGAACCTTTTCACGCTTGGCCGCGCCGCGATCTTCCCGGCCGGCTCCTGGGAAATCGCCATCTTCAACGACCAGGCGGACTTCAAGCTTGGCGCGTTCCCCCCGCCGGTGCAGAATGCAGGCGACGAATGCTACATTTCCGATCACACGGATATCGGCATCGGCATGAACGCCAAGACGGAGAATGCGGAAGCTGCCCGCACCTTCCTGAACTGGGTCGGCTCGGCCGAATTCGCTTCACTCTACGCCAACTCGCTGCCGGGTTTCTTCTCGCTTTCCAGCGAGACCGTCGAGATGGAAGACCCGCTTGCCAGGGAGTTCGTCTCCTGGCGTGAAAACTGCAAATCGACCATCCGTCCCGCGCACCAGATCCTCTCGCGTGGCACGCCGAACCTCTGGAACGAGATGTGGAATGTCTCGGCCAATGTCCTGCGCGGCGCACAGGCGCCAGAAGAAGGTGCAAAGCAGCTTCAGGACGGTCTGGCCGGCTGGTACGAGCCCCAGCAGTAAATCCTGATCCCTGAACAGGAAGCCGGGTCCGCCCCATGCGCGGGCCCGGCACCATAGAGAGACGCTCCATGGCCCAAGCGACAAAGAAGCCCCGACGCTGGCATATTGCCGTGTTTCTGGCGCCCGCCGTGCTGATCTATACGGCGATCATGATCATTCCGCTTTTCAGCACGCTCCAGCTCGCCCTCTATAGCGAGGTGGAGAACAGCCAGGTCTTTGTCGGCCTTCAGAATTTCCGGGCCCTGTTCGGCGATCCGCAATGGTCGGACCAGTTCTGGAACGCGCTTAAGAACAACACCTGGTTCTTCATCGTGCACATGATCGTGCAAAACCCGATCGGCATCCTTCTGGCTGCGCTGCTTTCGAGCCCGCGCTTACGCATGCGCTCCTTCTATCGCACGGCCATCTTCATCCCGACGATCCTTTCCTTCGTCATCGCCGGTTTTGCGTGGAAGCTCATCCTGAGCCCATTATGGGGCGTGGCGCCCAACCTGCTTGATCTCGTTGGCTTAAGAAGCCTGTTCCAGCCTTGGCTTGGCAAGGAAGCCTATGCATTGACCACGCTGGCGCTCATCTCGGTCTGGCAGTTCGTCGGCATTCCTATGATGCTGATCTATGCTGCGCTTCTTTCCATTCCCGACGAGCTTCTCGAAGCCGCCGAGTGCGACGGCATCACCGGCATGTCGCAGTTCTGGAAGGTCAAGCTGCCACTGATCCTGCCCGCCATCGGCATTATCTCGATCCTCACCTTCGTCGGCAATTTCAACGCCTTCGACCTGATCTACGCCACGCAGGGCGCACTGGCGGGACCGGATTTCTCGACCGACATCCTGGGCACTTTCATGTTCCGCACCTTCTTCGGCTTCCAGCTTCAACTCGGTGATCCAAATCTGGGCGCGGCCATCGCGACAGCCATGTTCGCCATCATCCTCATCGGCGTGTCGATCTACCTCTTCGGCATCCAGCGGCGGCTGCGCCGCTACCAGTTCTGAGCCGGAGGCAGAAACCATGAGCACAGCCAGACACTCCCCTGCCCGCTCCATCGCCGCCCATGCGGTGCTGGCCACCTACACGATCATCGCGCTCTTTCCGGTGTTCGTGATCGTCATCAATGCCTTCAAGTCGCGCAAGGCCATCTTCCGCACGCCGCTGGAGCTGCCCAATGCGGAAACCTTCAGCCTGGTCGGCTTCGAAACCGTTCTAAAGCAGGGCGATTTCCTGCTCTATTTCCAGAACAGCTTCGTGGTCACCGTCGTGTCGCTGTTCATGGTGCTGCTTTTCGGCGCCATGGCCGCCTTCGCGCTTGCCGAATACCGCTTCAAGGGCAATTCGCTGATGGGCCTTTACCTGGCGCTCGGCATCATGATCCCGATCCGGCTCGGCACCGTGGCGATCCTCCAGATGATGGCCGCTTCCGGCCTCGTCAACACGCTGACCTCGCTGATCCTCTCTACACGGCACAGGGTCTGCCGCTGGCCATATTCATCCTGTCGGAGTTCATGCGGCAGGTCTCCGATGACCTGAAAAACGCCGGTCGCATCGACGGGCTCAGCGAATACCGCATCTTCTTCCGCCTCGTCCTGCCGCTTGTGCGCCCGGCCATGGCCACCGTTGCTGTCTTCACGATGATCCCGATCTGGAACGATCTGTGGTTCCCGCTGATCCTGGCGCCTGCCGAAGAAACGAAAACCATAACGCTTGGCGCACAGGTCTTCATCGGCCAGTTCGTCACCAACTGGAACGCGGTTCTGGCAGCCCTGTCGCTCGCCATTCTGCCGGTGTTGATCCTCTATCTGATCTTCTCGCGCCAGTTGATCCGCGGCATCACCTCGGGAGCCGTGAAATGAGTGCGCAGGAAAAACCCGTGCGGGCGCTGGTAGCAGGCCTCGGCAATATGGGCATGAGCCACGCCCTCGCCTATCACGCCAATCCCGGCTTCGAGATTGTCGGCCTCGTCTCGCGCTCAAAGCCGGAGCTTCCGGATGCGCTGAAAGACTATCCGCATTACACGAGCTTCGAAGAGGCGTTGACCAAGACCAAACCGGACCTGGCCTCCATCAACACCTATTCGGACAGCCATGCCCCCTACTCCATCGCGGCGATGGAAGCCGGCGCCCACGTCTTCGTGGAAAAGCCGCTGGCGACCAATGTCGCCGATGCAAGGCGTGTGGTGGAAACGGCAGAAACCCATGGTCGCAAACTGGTGGTGGGCTACATCCTGCGCCACCATCCTCATGGGTGAAACTGATCGAGGAAGCGCGCGGGCTCGGCGGACCCTATGTGTTCCGGCTGAACCTGAACCAGCAGTCCTCCGGCCCAAGCTGGCACACGCACAAACAGCTCATGGAGACCACGCCGCCCATCGTCGATTGCGGTGTGCACTATGTGGACGTGATGTGCCAGATCACCGACGCGAAGCCGGTGAAAGTGCGCGGCATGGGCGTTCGGCTCTCAGACGAGATCGCTCCAGACATGTACAATTACGGGCATTTCCAGGTGATTTTCGAGGATGGCTCGGTCGGCTGGTATGAAGCCGGCTGGGGGCCGATGATGTCGGAGACCGCCTTCTTCGTGAAGGACATCGTGTCGCCGAAAGGCTGCGTCTCCATCGTCATGGACGAGGGCGCGAAATCCGACGACATCGACGCGCACACGCAGACCTCGCGCATCCGCATCCACAGGGCCGAAACCGACGACGAAGGCCGCTTTGCAAAAGAGGACACGCTCCTCTCCATGGAAGGCGAGCCGGGACATCAGGAGCTGTGCGACCGCGAACAGGCCTTCGTTCTCAAAGCCATCCGCGAAGACATCGATCTCACACGGCACATGAACGATGCCGTGCAATCCCTCAACATCTGCCTCGCCGCCGACGAAAGCGTGCGAAGCGGCAAGGAAATAGAACTGTAGGACGAAACCGTGGGCTCACTCGCACTCAAGAACATCACCAAGTCGTTCGGCCAGGTCGACGTCATCAAGGGCGTGGATCTGGAGGTTCAGGACGGCGAACTCGTCATCTTCGTCGGCCCGTCGGGCTGCGGCAAATCCACCCTTCTGCGCATCATCGCCGGCCTGGAAGACGCCAGTGGCGGCAGCATTGCCATCGACAGCGCCGATGTGAGCTCAACGCCCCCGTCCAGGCGGGGCATCGCCATGGTTTTCCAGACCTATGCGCTCTATCCGCATCTCACCGTGCGGGACAATATGAGCCTTGGCCTGAAACAGGCAAAACATCCTGCCGCGCACATCGCCGAACGTGTCGATTTCGCCTCGAAGATGCTGTCGCTCGAGCCCTATCTCGACCGCCGGCCGGCCGAACTCTCCGGCGGCCAGCGGCAGCGCGTCGCCATTGGCCGCGCGGTGGTGCGCAAGCCCAAGCTCTTCCTGTTCGACGAACCGCTCTCCAATCTGGATGCTGCGCTCCGTGTCAACACACGGCTGGAGATTGCGCGCCTTCACCGCGAACTGGGTGCAACCATGGTCTACGTCACCCACGACCAGACCGAAGCCATGACGCTCGCTGACCGCATCGTGGTTCTGAACGGCGGCAGGATCGAGCAGGTCGGCACGCCCATGGAGCTTTACAACGACCCGGCCAATCTTTTCGTCGCCGGTTTCATCGGCTCGCCCCAGATGAACTTCATTGACGCCGGACTGCTCGGCCGCGAAGATGCAAAGACCATTGGCATCCGCCCGGAGCACATCTCCATCGTGCCCGCCAACGGCGACATCAAGGGGCGCGTATCCCACATCGAGCATCTGGGCGCGGATACGAACCTCTATCTCGACTGCGGCGATGCGGGCCTTCTGTGCGCACGCCTGTTCGGCGAACACCAGTTTGAGATCGACAGCGAGCTGAACGCAAAGTTTGATGAAACCCGGGTCTTCCGGTTCGATGATCAGGGCAAGGCTATCCGCCGCACAGCCTGACACGCCTGATCGAGATTTCGGCCAGCGGCCCGGACCGCTGCCTGAATGCAACATTGTGCCATTTTGTAACGGAATCATGTGACTTAAAGCTTCTCCTCGCCTGAAAACCTTGCATCGCAAGAAAAGCGCGCTTAGTCGATCGTTAACGGTACACACGGAAGCTGTACCGGAGACGGCGAGATGGACGAAGGGTGGCTCGGCAATGGAAAGTGAATTCGTTCCGGTATCCAAGCGCGTCACCATACAGGATGGTGTGTACCAGCAGCTTCGTCATGCACTCATGGTCGGTCGCTTCGACCCGGGCCAGACGCTGACCATAGCATCGCTCGCTGACACCTTCGGCACCAGCCACATGCCGGTTCGAGAAGCTCTTCGTCGGTTGGCGGCCGAAAACGCACTTGAAATTGCGCCGAACGGATCTGCACGCGTTCCAGCCATCAGCAAGGCGCGGCTCGACGATCTTTGCCGCGCACGCATCGCCATCGAAGGTCTCGCTGCAGAGCTTGCGGCCCCCAACACAAGCGACGCCGATATCAACGCGCTTGAAGAGTTGGTGAAGGCCCACGAGACCTCCAGTCACGAAGAGAGCATCTACACGATGCTGGTGAAGAACCAGGAATTTCACTTCACCCTTTATCAGGGCTCCGGTTCTGAAGTGCTGTTGCAACTGGCCGAGTCGCTATGGCTGCGCTTCGGCCCCTACATGCGCATGCTGACGCGCCACCTGGAGCCGACACTCCGCTCGCACGAGGGCGAAACATACACCCGCCATCACCACGATGCGATCGCAGCGTTACGCCAGCGCGACGGAGCCGGTGTGCGTCAGGCAATCAGCGAAGACATCAAATCCACACAGACCCTGCTTCGCCCGCTTTGCGACTGAAGTCGCATATTGACGACTGGCCCGCGCCGGAAGGCGCTTTGGAGCAAGCGCTTGGGGCCGGAACGTGAAAAACTGACGCCAAATCTATTCCGCTACCCGGAGATTTGCCATGAACCAGAATGACAAGGCCCGCACTTTCCACGCCCTGCATGTGAAGGGAGAGCCCCTCGTTCTCTATAACATCTGGGATGCAGGTTCGGCAGCAGCGGTGGCGAGCGCGGGCGCGCAGGCTCTGGCCACGGGAAGCTGGTCGGTCGCCGCGGCCCATGGCTATGGCGACGGCGAGAAAATCCCGCTTGCGTATCTCGCCCAGGTGGCCGGGCGCATCGTGGAAACCGTGAACCTGCCCCTCTCTGTGGATTTCGAAGGCGCCTATGCCACTGACCCACAGGGGGCGGCTGACAATGTCTCACGCATTCTCGACGCAGGCGCGGTGGGCATCAATTTCGAAGATCAGATCGTCGGTGGCGACGACCTGCATGAGATTGCCGATCAGGTGAAACGCATCTCCGCCATCCGCGCCATGGCGGAGAAACGGGGGATACCGCTCTTCATCAATGCGCGCACTGATTTGTTCCTCAAGGATAGCGACCGTGGCCGGCATCCAGCGCTGCTCGCCGAGGCGAAGGAGCGCGCCAGGGCCTTTGCCGATGCCGGTGCCAGTGGCTTCTTTGCCCCTGCACTGGTGGATGAAGCCCTGATCGAAGACCTTTGCGGCGCTTCCAGCCTGCCCGTCAACATCATGGCGATGAAGACTGCGCCGGATGCCGCGACACTCGGGCGGCTGGGCGTTGCCCGCATCAGCCACGGTCCCGGCCCCTACCGCGCTGCCATGGCGTGGCTCAAAGAGGCGGCGAGCGGGATTTACGGATAGCGGACGGGTTTGCACCGGGCGCTCTGGCGCCTGACGGCTTCAGAAGGACCAGACCGGTCAGTCTGCGGCAGGTGGCTTGTTCCAGTGGATGTGCTCCAGCGCCTGAATGCGGCCGCGCGCAGAATCCCAGTCCCTGTGTGTCACGCGATCAACAATCGCCTCCACCAGCGCCATCAGCACCACGCCGGAATCCCACGTGCGACCGGAATCGATCGCACAAGGCAGAACCACCTTGGCGTAGCGTGAGATCGGTGACAGCCAGCTATCGGTGATCAACACGATACGCGCCCTGCGCTCGCACAGAAGCTCGCTCAGATGGACAAGGTCGCGCTGGTAGCGGCGAATATCGAAGAGCACCACGACATCACCCGCCTTTACGTCAAGCAACTGATCATCCCACGTGGAGGTCTGGTCCTGAAACCGGCGCACATTGGGCCGCACAATCCGCAGATGCGCCGCCATATAGCGCGCGATGGCATCGCTGAAACGCCCTCCGAGCGTGTAGCAGGAGGCCTTCGGATCAGAGAGCAGCGCACAGGCCGCCTCAAACTCGCTTTCGGGTATGGCCTCGAGTGTCGCCTGAATGTTGGCGGTTGCGCGCGAAAAATAAGCGCCGAGCGCAGACCCATCCAGGCTGCGCGCGGCCGAACTGTCCCCCTTCTCAAGCGGTGAGAGCAGTTCCGCCTGGATTTCGGCGCGCAGCGCCCGCTGAAATTCCGGATACCCGGAAAAGCCCAGCCGCGACACGAAGCGCAGAACGGTTGGGGCGCTGGTGCCGGCAAGGCCGGCAAATTCGGCAACGGTCGACAGGCCACTGCTTGGATAGTTGGCAAGAAACGTGTGTGCCACCTTGCGCTCGGCATCGGTCATCTGACCGAGTGCCCCGTGAACCTGCTCTTTCATTCCCAAACGCGTCTCTCCCGCCAATCCGGATTTCGATCCGTAACAAAAATTACACGATTGACAAAATTGCGGCAATGCTAATCATTATTACAAATCTGCTGCACGATGACCTTTCACCGGGAAGATGACAGGGGCAAGCAGATCCACAGGGAGGTTTGATGGCCAGGGCGCTGCTTGTTCCATCCGATGGAGAGCCGTTCCAGATAGAACGCATCGACGGGCAATCGCCCGTCATTCTGGTATGCGAACACGCATCGCGCACCATTCCCCGTTCGCTCTCGACACTCGGTGCGAAGCCGGACACGCTGACAAGCCACGCCGCCTGGGACATCGGCGCACTGGCGACGGCACAAAAGCTCTCGGCTCTGCTCGACGCTCCGCTCATCCACCAGCGTTTCTCGCGCCTTGTCTACGATTGCAACCGTCCGCCAGAGGCGCCCGACGCCATTCCGGAGATGAGCGAAGTCCATGCAATCCCCGGCAACCGCAATCTGCCGGACGAAGCGCGACAACAGCGTATCGCGGAAATCTACGAACCCTTTCGCCAGGCGCTCGCGGACCTTGTCGCAGCGCGCACCGGTCCGGCGAAACAGCCGGTTATTGTCACGATCCATTCTTTCACGCGGGTTTATTTCGGGATTGCTCGCCATCGCGCAATCGGCCTTCTGCACGATCGCGACAGGCGGTTGGCGGATGCCATGCTGCAGCTTGCCGAGAATGAGGGCATCACCAACGCGATGCGCAATTACCCCTATGGGCCCGATGACGGTGTCACGCACACGCTGCGCCTTCATGCCGTTCAGCACGGTCTGCTCAACGTCATGATCGAATACTGCAGCGACCTGATCGACACCGAACCGGGGCAAGACGAATGGGCCGGGCGCACGGCAAGACTGCTTGAAGCAGCGCTGCAGCGCTTTCACATCGACATACACGCAGCCGGACCGGAACAAGCCTGACAAGAAAAGGCCGGCGCAGAACCAGAGCGGGAAAACAGGGGAACAAAAATGGGAGACGGGAACCGATGCCGAACGCCATAAGGCGCTATGTCCGTCTGATCGACCGGACAAATCATTATGTCGGTCTGGTGGTCATGTACATGATCTTCCTGATGATCGGCATCCTGCTCTATTCGTCGATCATGAAGACCGTGGCCATTCCGCCTCTTTGGACACTGGAAATGGCGCAGTTCGCCATGGTTGCCTACTACATGGTCGGCGGCGGCTGGGCACTGCAGAATGACGCGCATGTGCGCATGGACCTGATCTATGCCCGATGGTCGCCCCGCACGAAGGCGCTTGTCGATTCCATCACCGTTCTGTTCCTGATCTTCTATCTCTCGCTTCTGCTCTATGGCGGTTTTTCCTCCACCTCCTATGCGTTGAAATACGGTGAGACCAGCTATTCGGCCTGGTCGCCCTACATGGCGCCGATCAAGATCATCATGTGCATCGGCATCGCGCTGACGCTGCTTCAGGCGATAGCCCAGCTCTTCAAAGATATCGCGCACGCACGCGGGGAGGAGCTGTCATGAGCTATGAACTGACAGCAATCCTCATGTTCACCGGCATGATGGGGCTGCTCCTGACAGGACAGCGCGTCTTCGGGGCCATCGGTTTCATTGCGGTGGCCTTCGCGCTTCTGCTTTGGGGCACGGGCGGTTCCGAGATCGCCTTCTCCGCCGCCATGAAGCTGATGAAATGGTACGCGCTGCTGACGCTGCCGCTCTTTATCTATATGGGCTACATGCTGTCGGAATCGGGCATTGCCGACGATCTCTACAAGATGTTCCATGTGTGGTTCGGCCCGGTGCGCGGCGGGCTTGCCATCGGAACGATTGCCCTCATGGTGGTTATCTCCGCCATGAACGGCCTCTCCGTCGCCGGCATGGCCATCGGCGCGACAATCGCTCTGCCGGAACTACTCAGACGCGGCTACGACAAGATCATGGTGACCGGCGTCATTCAGGCAGGCTCATCGCTTGGCATTCTCGTCCCGCCCAGCGTGGTGCTGGTGCTTTACGCCATGATCGCGCGCCAGCCGGTCGGCCAGCTCTGGCTTGCAGGCGTGTTTCCGGGCTTGCTCATGGCCGGGCTCTTCATTCTCTACATCGCGGTCCGGTGCTGGCTGCAGCCCAATCTCGGGCCGGTTCTTCCTTCCGAAGAGCGCCGCATCCCCATGTCGGAAAAGCTCAAGCTCCTGTCGGCCGGCATTCTGCCCTTCATGATCTTCTTCCTGATGACCGGGCTTTTCGTCATGGGCGTCACCAGCCTTGTCGAAAGCTCCGCCATCGGCGCGGTTTCGGCGACCGCCGCCGCCGCTATCCGTGGCCGGCTCACGTTGAAGGTGATCCACGACACGGTGCGCAAGACGCTTTCCGTCTCGTGCATGTTCATGTGGATCATCCTGGCCGCGCTGTGCTTCGGCGCGGTGTTTGACGGTCTGGGTGCCGTCAGGGCCATCGAGGGATTCTTCTTGGATCAGCTCGGCCTGTCGCCGTGGGAAGTGCTGATCCTGATGCAGCTTTCCTATCTCATCATGGGCATGTTTTTGGACGACACGGCGATGCTCGTCATCGTCGCCCCGCTCTATGTGCCGCTCGTCAAGCTGCTTGGTTTCGACCTCATCTGGTACGGCGTGCTCTACACGATCACCTGCCAGATCGCCTACATGACCCCGCCCTTCGGCTACAATCTGTTCCTGATGCGGGCCATGGCGCCGCCGGAAATCAAGCTCGGAGACATATACCGGTCCATTATTCCGTTCGTTGCGGTGATGGTATTCGCGCTCATCATCGTGATGGTCTTTCCTCAGATCGCACTTTGGCTCCCGGAGCATGTCTATGCGCGCTGAAACCGCACAACCAAGGAGGTGACGACCAGAACAAGCCTGCGGCAATGCCCGGCAACAACGACCGGGACAACAACCAGAGGAGTGAACGAAGATGCAAAACAGACGCGACTTTCTGAAGAAAGCGGGCATGGCATCGGCGGCAGCAGCCGGAACCACGGCCCTTGCAACGCCCTATGTTCATGCGCAAAGCCCGATCCGCTGGCGGCTGCAGACCTATGCCGGAGCGGCCCTTGCCGAACATGTGGTCAAACCGGCCATCGACGCCTTCAACAAGGCGGCCAATGGCGAGATGGAAATCGAGCTCTACTATGCCGACCAGCTCGTACCGACGGGTGAGCTTTTCCGCGCCATGCAGAACGGCACGATCGACGCCGTGCAATCGGACGACGATTCCATGGCAGCGCCGGTCGATGTGTCGGTCTTCGGCGGCTATTTCCCCTTTGCCACGCGCTATTCGCTCGATGTGCAGGCGCTCTTCTACAAGCATGGCCTGGCCGAGATATGGGAAGAAGCCTACGGCGAGGTCGAAGGCGTTACATGGCTTTCGGCGGGTTCATGGGACCCCTGCCACTTCAACACCAAGGAACCCATCAAGAGCCTTGAAGATCTCAAGGGCAAGCGTGTCTTCACCTTCCCGACAGCCGGCAAGTTCCTCTCCCGCTTCGGTGTCGTTCCCGTCACCCTGCCCTGGGAAGACGTGGAAGTGGCCGTGCAGACGGGCGAGCTCGACGGCATCGCCTGGTCGGGCATCACCGAGGATTACACGGTGGGCTGGGCCGACGTGACGCCCTATCTGCTCACCAACAATATCTGCGGTGCCTGGGTTGGCTCCTTCTTCGCCAATTCCGACCGCTGGAACGAGGTGCCGGATCATCTCAAACAGCTCTTCCGGCTGGCGATGGATTCCTCGCACTATTACCGCCTGCACTGGTATTGGGCCGGCGAAGCGGACCTGCGCGTCAACGGAGGCAAGATGGAACTCACCACCATTCCCGACGCCGAATGGGCGACCGTGGAAGCGGAGGCGGAAAAATTCTGGGACGAGATCGCTGCCGAAGGCGGCCGCAAGGAGCGAGTGGTTCAAATCCTGCGCAACTACCGTTCCCTCATGCAGAAAGCCGGTCCGCCCTATCGCTACGGCTGATCCGAAAAAGACACATGGCCCCGGTCCTATTGCCGGGGCCAAACCCAAAAACCACCGACAGGACGAATTGAATGGCGGGCAAACTGACTTTGGAAAGCCTCAAGGCGGCAGCGGAAGCCGGTGAGATCGACACGGTGCTCGTCGCGCTGGTCGATATGCAGGGGCGCCTGATGGGCAAGCGTTTCCATGTGGATTTCTTCCTCGAAAGCGCGTTTGAGGAAACCCATAGCTGCAACTACCTGCTCGCCACCGACATGGAGATGTTCACAGTCGAGGGCTATTGCGCGACGAGCTGGTCGGCGGGCTATGGCGACTACACGATGAAGCCGGACCTCTCGACCATGCGCCGCATTCCCTGGCTGGAAGGCACGGCACTGGTTCTGTGCGACGTGCTCGACCACCACACGCATGACGACGTGCCCCATTCGCCGCGCGCCATCCTGAAAAAACAGGTCGCGCGGCTGGAAGCCATGGGCATGAAGGCGATGATGGCCTCGGAACTGGAGTTCTTCCTCTTCCGCGACACATTCGAGGAAGCCGCCGCCAAGGGCTATCGCGGACTGGAGCGCATCAGCACCTACAATGAGGATTACCACATCTTCCAGACAACCAAGGAGGAGGATGTGATGCGGGCGATCCGCAACGGCCTCAACGGCGCGGATGTGCCGGTGGAAAACTCCAAGGGCGAGGCCGATGCGGGGCAGGCGGAGATCAACGTCCGCTACACCGATGCGCTCACCATGGCCGACCGCCACGCCATCGTGAAAAACGGCTGCAAGGAAATGGCCTGGAAAGCCGGTCGCGCCATCAGCTTCATGGCCAAGTGGGACGACAAGGCCGCCGGCAGTTCCTCGCACGTCCATCAATCGCTATGGACGCTCGACGGCAAGCCGCTCTTCTTCGACCCTTCGGGCGAACACGGCATGTCGGAGATGATGAAACATTATATGGCAGGCCTACTCGCCCATGCCGGCGAAATCACCTATTTCCTCGCGCCCTACATCAATTCCTACAAGCGCTTTGCGGCCGGCACCTTCGCCCCCACCAAGGCGATCTGGTCGTTCGACAACCGCACGGCGGGCTACCGCGTCTGCGGTGAGGACACAAAAGCAGTGCGCGTGGAATGCCGGGTCGGCGGCGCCGACCTGAACCCCTATCTTGCCTTCGCGGCCCTGATCGCGGCAGGCATTGATGGCATCGAAAACAAGAGAGAGCTGGAGCCGGCCTTTGTCGGCGACGCGTATGAGGGCGAAGGGATCCGCGAGATCCCCAAAACCCTGCGCGATGCCGCCACCGCGCTCGACGGTTCAAAAATGCTGCGTGCGGCCTTTGGTGACGACGTTGTCGATCACTATGTCCACGCAGCCCGCTGGGAACAATCCGAATATGACCGCCGCGTCACCGACTGGGAGGTCAGGCGCGGTTTTGAGAGAGCATGACATGACGAAAACCCTGCAATGCATTTCCCCCATCGACGGATCGGTCTTTGCCGAGCGACCCGTGATGGACCCCGACAAGGCGGCCAAGCTTCTCGCCAATGCCCGCCATGCTCAAAAGGCCTGGGCCGCACGTCCGCTCGATGAGCGTATCAAGCTGGTAAATGCCGGCGTTGCCCGCCTCAACGAGATGAAAGACGAGGTGGTGCCAGAGCTTGCCCACATGATGGGCCGCCCGGTGCGCTATGGCGGCGAGTTCGGCGGCATGAACGAGCGCTCCGCCTATATGGCCGAGATTGCAGAGCGCGGCCTCGCACCCATCGTTCTGGAGGATTCGGAAAGCTTTGCGCGCCGCATCGAACGCGTGCCCCACGGGCTGGTCGGCGTCATCGCGCCGTGGAACTACCCTTACATGACCGCCATGAACACCATCGTGCCGGCCCTCATTGCCGGCAATGCCGTCGCGGTCAAGCACGCCACGCAGACGCTGCTCGTGGGTGAGCGCATCGTCCGCGCCTTCCATGAAGCGGGCATTCCCGAAGAGCTGTTCGTCAATCTCTTCCTTGACCATGCCGGTACTGAAAAATTGATCGGGAAGCGCTCCTTCGACTTCATCAATTTCACAGGCTCCGTCGGCGGTGGACGCGCCATCGAGCGCGCCGCAGCCGGCACCTTCACCGGGCTCGGGCTCGAACTCGGCGGCAAGGATCCCGCCTATGTGATGGATGATGCCGACATCGACTGGGCCGTCGATGTGCTGATGGACGGCGCGATGTTCAATGCCGGCCAGTGCTGCTGCGGCATCGAACGCATCTATGTCGCGGAGAAGCATTTCGACAGTTTTGTCGAGAAATCAGTGGACTGGGTGGGCAAGCTGAAGCTCGGCAGCCCGCTGGATGAGGGCACCACGATTGGCCCGATGGCCAACAAGCGGTTCGCAGCCGAAGTGCGTAGCCAGACTGAAGACGCATTGGCGCAGGGGGCGAAGGCCCTTGTCGATCCCAAGCGTTTTCCGGAAGATGATGGCGGCACCTATCTCATGCCGCAGATACTGGTGGACGTGAACCACCAGATGCGGGTGATGCGCGAAGAGAGTTTCGGTCCGGTTGTCGGCATCATGCCGGTGAAGGACGATGCCGAAGCACTCGACCTCATGAACGATTGCGAGTTCGGCCTGACCGCCTCGCTGTGGACCGCCGATCCCGAGCGCGCGGCGGCTATCGGTGCAGACATCGAAACGGGCACCGTCTTCATGAACCGTGCCGATTATCTCGATCCCGCATTGTGCTGGACCGGCTGCAAGAACACCGGGCGCGGTGGCGCATTGTCGGAAATCGGCTACCACAATCTGACCCGCCCGAAATCCTACCACATGAGAAAGAAACAGGCATGAAGCTCGAAGGAAACTGGTCCTATCCCACCGCAATACGGTTTGGCGCCGGGCGCATCAGGGAACTGGCCGAGGCCTGCAAGGCAGCCGGCATTTCAAAGCCCCTGCTCGTTACCGACCGTGGGCTGGCCGGCATGGACATCACGAAGAACGCGCTCGACATTCTGGAGGCGGCGGGCCTCGGGCGCGCCATGTTCTCGGAAGTCGATCCCAACCCGAATGACAAGAACCTCGAAGCCGGTGTGAAGGTTTTCAGGGATGGCGGTCATGATGCGTCGTTGCCTTTGGCGGCGGCTCCGGTCTCGATCTCGGTAAGCTGATCGCCTTCATGGCGGGCCAGACTAGACCGGTGTGGGATTTCGAAGACATTGGCGACTGGTGGACCCGCGCGGATGCATCGAAAATCGCACCGAACGTGGCCGTTCCCACGACAGCCGGCACCGGCTCGGAAGTGGGTCGCGCCGGCGTTCTCACGAACTCCGAAACCCATGTGAAGAAGATCATCTTCCATCCCCAAGTGCTTCCCTCCGTGGTCATCTGCGACCCGGAACTCACGGTTGGCATGCCGAAGGCCATCACCGCCGGCACGGGGATGGACGCCTTTGCGCATTGTCTGGAGGCCTATTCCTCACCCTTCTACCACCCGATGAGCCAGGGCATCGCGCTCGAAGGACTTCGTCTGGTGAAGGAATATCTCCCCCGGGCTTATCAGAACGGAAGCGATCTGGAAGCCCGTGCGCAGATGATGAGCGCAGCCGCCATGGGCGCGGTCGCCTTCCAGAAGGGGCTCGGCGCCATCCATGCGGTCTCGCACCCGGTCGGGGCGATCTACAACACACACCACGGAACCACCAATGCAGTGGTGATGCCGGCAGTGTTGAAAATGAACCGCCCGGAAATCGAGGACCGCATCAATGCCGCCGCCGCCTACCTGGGCATTGCGGGCGGGTTTGACGGATTCTTCGATTTCGTCATGGACCTTCGCGCAGAGCTCGGCATCCCTGAAAGACTTGGGGAGATGGGAGTCGGAACGGACCGCATCGATGAGATGGTGGCGATGGCTCTGGAAGACCCGAGTGCCGGCGGCAACCCGGTGAAGCTCACCGTTGCCAACACGAAGGCGCTGTTCGAAGCCTGTATCTGACGTTTGACCGCTGTCAAACGCCCCTCATCCGCCAGACGGGTGAGGGGCTACACTGGGTCTGCCTAAAGCTCCAGCACCACCGTGATCACGCCAGCCTCGCCGCTGTCCTTCACCACGAAACCGAAATCGCGGCACATGGCGAGCATTTTGGTGTTGTCGCTCAGGACAATGCCCTCAATGGCGCCAATGCCCTCTTCCCTGCCATAATCGATGAGCTGTTTCAGCAGCGCAAAACCAAGCCCGTGGCCCTGCAGGTCCGTGCGCACGAGCAGGCCATACTCGGCGATCTCCTTGTCAGGATCGGCGGAAAGACGGCCAATGCCCGCCATTTCCCCATCCTCTTCCCTGAGCGCGATGAAGGCCATGTCACGCTCGTAGTCGAGCTGGGTCAGCCGTTCCAGCATTTCGTCTGGAAAGTGCTTGCGCGGGGCGAGGAAGCGGAACCGGATATCCTCCGGCGAAACGCGCGCCAGGAAATCCGGAAACAACGCCACATCCGCAGGCTTGATCGGACGCAGATGGTAGCGGTGCCCTTCCAGGTTTACATCCTTTTCCCAGCCATCCGGATAAGGCGGATGGCAAGGTCCGGGTTCGGACCCTTGCGGTGGATCTCCGCAGGCTCGATCTCGATGCGTGCATCGAGCGCCACAACACCATTGGCATCGGCCAGCAGCGGGTTGATGTCCATGCCCTTGATGCAGGGGAAATCGACGATCATCTGCGATACGGCGTTGAGGGCGCCAGCAATCGCATCACTGTCGGCGGGCGCGCGATCGCGGTATCCAGCCAGCAGTTTTCCGATGCGGGTCGACGCCAACAGATCGCCGGCCAGAACGTCATCGAGCGGCGGCAGCGCAATGGCCGTATCCTCCATCACCTCCACCGCCGTGCCGCCCGCACCAAACATCACCACCGGCCCGAAAATCGGATCCTGACTGACCCCGAGAATGAGTTCATGGGCGTGTTTGCGCACCACCATGGGCTGAACGGCAAAGCCTTCAAGCCCGTCGGCCATGCCCGCGTCGTCCAGCCGCTTCATGATGTTCTCGGCGGCCTTCTGCGCCGCTTCCGGCGTCTTGAGGCCAAGCACCACGCCGCCGACATCCGATTTGTGCGTGATGGTTCTGGAAAGAAGTTTGACGACAACCCTTTCCGAGCTTTCGAGCAACCGTGCAGCGGCCTCACTCACAGCTTCTGGTGTCTCGACAATCACGGTTTCAGGCACGGGAATCCCGTAGGCAGCAATGGCAGCCTTGGCCTCCGGCTCCGTCAGCATGCGACGGCCTTCGGCGGCGACCTTTTCGAGAATGGCACGCAGGCTTTCGCGGTCTCCCTCAACATCCTCGCTGCGGCTCGAAGGCACACGGGTCAACGCCTTCTGGGCACGTGACCATTCACCGAGATAGGAAAGCGCCGCAGTGGCGCTCGACGGGGTGCTGAAGTTTGCAATGCCCGCTTCCTGTAGGATGCGACGCCCCTCGCGCGCGGTCTCCTCACCCAGCCAGCAGGTGATGAGCGGCTTGCCGTTCACCCGCCCCTTGTCGGCATGTGCGGCAACGGCGCGGGCGGCATCGGAGGGAGAGGCAAGCCCGGTCGGGCAGTTGAACACCAGAACGGCATCCGTGTCGGGATCGTCGGCCACCGCCAGAAGCGCCTCGCTATAACGCTCAGGCGGCGCATCGCCGATAATGTCGGCGGGGTTGGAATGCGACCAGTTCGGCGGCAGCGCCCGGTCCAGACGGGCGATGGTTTCGGGCGAAAACTCCGCCAGCGTCCCGCCCAGATCGTTGAGCCGGTCCACCGCCAGCACACCGGCCCCGCCGCCATTGCTGACAATGCCCACATGGGCCCGCTGCAGCGGGCGGAAGCGCGCCAGCACTTCCGCAGCATCGAACAGTTCGCCCAGATCGAGCACCCGCAGAATGCCGGCACGGCGCAATGCGGCCTCCACCACCCTGTCCGCGCCCGAAAGCGCGCCGGTGTGCGTCGCTGCCGCTTGCGCCGCCTGCGCGTGACGGCCTGCCTTGATAGCGATCACCGGCTTCAGCCGCGCAGCCGCCCGAGCGGCGGTCATGAATTTGCGCGGATTGGGGATTGTTTCGAGATACATGAGAATGCCGCGCGTGCGCCCATCGCCAGCGAGCATTTCCAGATAGTCGCCCACATCCACATCGGCCATGTCGCCCAGCGAAACGATATGCGAGAAGCCAACGCCTTCCGCCGCCGCCCAGTCCACAAGCGACGTGGCAATCGCGCCCGATTGCGAAAGCAAAGCGAGCCCGCCGGGCCTGGCCTGCATATGCGCGAAGCTGGCGTTGAAATTCATCGGCGGCACGATCAGCCCCACCGTGTTCGGCCCGATGATCCGGAACAGATATGGCTTTGCCGCGTCTAGCATGGCCTGACGCAACCCGTTTTCCCGTGTCAGCCCGGCGGTAATGACGACAGCGGTGCGCGTTCCCTTCTCGCCAAGCTCGGTGATGATGCCCGGCACCGTTTTCGGAGGCGTGACGATGACGGCAATGTCCGGGATGCCTGGAATGTCGGCAGCGCGCTTGTAGCAGCGCCGGCCTGCCACTTCCCTGTATTTCGGATTGACGGGCCAGATCTCGCCGTCAAACCCGCCATCCTGCAGGTTCTGCATCACGATATGACCGACGGCGCCGGGCCTCTTTGAAGCACCGATGACGGCAACAGAGCGTGGACGGGCGGCGAATTCAAGATTGCGGATCGTCATGAACGATGGCTCCGGGTTCGCGCGAGTTGTGCGTTTCGGCATCACTATAGCGGCATGGCGCAGCAACTGCGCAACCCGCGATATGCGGTTGCCCTCAGCCTATTGAGCGCGAGGAAACTCCAGCCGCGGCACCGCCGCCACGAGCGCCTTGCCAGCCGGCGATTGCGGGCTGTCGATGATTTGCGAAGTCGGTCCCGTCTCGACAACACGGCCGCTCTCCATGATCGCCACCCGATGTGCGATGAGCCGCACGACCGCCAGATCATGCGCGATGAAGAGGTAGGAGAGGCCTTCGCTTTTCTGCAAATCAGCGATGAGTTTCAGGATCTCTCCACGTATCGACTGGTCGAGCGCGGAAACCGGCTCGTCCAACACGATCAGCGAAGGGCGCGCAGCCAAGGCACGCGCGATGGCGACCCGCTGGCGCTCGCCGCCCGACACTTCATGGACGCCG
>NZ_BAMP01000033.1 GCF_000615975.1 Nitratireductor aquibiodomus NL21 = JCM 21793
GCGATGAGAAGGCGGCGGACCAGGTGGCCGTTGATGCCATGCGCTCGGAGCTAAACCGTCTGCCCATCAAGGGTACGGTGGTCATCGGCGAGGGCGAGCGCGACGAAGCGCCCATGCTCTATATCGGCGAGGAAGTGGGCGTCGGCGAGGGGCCGGAGGTCGACATCGCGCTCGACCCGCTGGAAGGCACCACGATCTGCGCAAAAAATCTGCCCAATTCGCTGGCGGTGATCGCCATCGCAGAGCGCGGCAGCCTTCTTTATGCGCCGGACGTCTACATGGAGAAGATCGCGGTTGGGCCGGGTTATCCTGACGGGGTTGTCGATCTTGATGCTCCTGCTGTGGAGAATATCGAGGCGCTGGCCAGGGCCAAGGGCGTCCCGGTCAACGAGATCACGGCGTGTATTCTCGACCGGCCCCGCCATGCGCGCCTGATCGAGGACGTGCGCGGCACGGGCGCTGCGATCCGCCTGATCGGCGACGGTGACGTGGCCGGCGTGATCCACGCGACCGACCCGGATGAAACCGGTATCGACATCTATCTGGGCATTGGCGGAGCGCCGGAAGGCGTTTTGGCTGCGGCGGCATTGCGCTGCATCGGCGGCCAGATGCAGGGCCGCCTGCAGCTCAACACCGAGGAAAAGATCGCACGCGCCGCCAAGATGGGCATCTCCGACCCGAACAAGGTCTATCGCATGGACGAGATGGCCAAGGGCGACGTGCTGTTCGCGGCGACCGGTGTGACGGACGGCAATCTGCTTTCCGGTGTCAAATTCGGCCGTGACCAGATCTCGACGCATACGATCGTGATGCGCTCTTCTTCGCAGACGGTGCGCGAGATCATTGCCCGCCATCAGGATCTGGACAAGTTCTGAGGGCGCCGAGAGGCGCTTGCCATTGTCCGTCCTCTGTGAAAGCTAGGCGGCGATGACTGGCGATAAACGTTACTTTCTTGATGTGCAGAGCTCCGCGCGCGGTCTTGCCTGGGAGCACAGGCTCGACCTGCGGGGCGAAAATGCTGCGCTGGCGATGGCGCAGTCGCACGGTATTCCTGAAATCGTGGCGCGTGTGCTCGCCGGGCGCGGGGTGGATATGGATGGCGCAAAGCGCTTTCTCGATCCAACCATCCGCGATCTCTTGCCCGATCCCGCAACGCTGACCGACATGGACAGAGCTGCCGAAAGACTGGCCCACGCGGTGCGGGCCGGCGAGAAGGTGGCGATCTTTGGCGATTATGACGTCGATGGGGCTGTTTCCTCGGCCATGATGAAGCGCTTTCTCGCGCATTATGGCATCGATGCTGAAATCTATATTCCCGACCGAATTTTCGAGGGCTACGGCCCCAATCCCGATGCGATGCGCGACCTCGCGGGGCGGGCCGCTCTCATCGTGACGGTGGATTGCGGGGTCAACAGCGCCGCTGCCATCGCCGCCGCAAATGAGGCGGGCGCGGACGTGGTGGTGCTCGATCATCACCAGGTGGGGGGCGATTTGCCGGAAGCGGTCGCTGTCGTGAATCCCAACCGAGAGGATGACCTTTCGGGGCAGGGTTTTCTGTGTGCTGCGGGCGTCGTTTTCCTTGCGCTGGTGCAGACGGCGAAGCATCTGCGGCAGGGAGGCGTTGCCAAACCGCCGCCGGACTTGCTCGGGCTTCTCGATCTCGTGGCACTCGGCACGGTGTGCGATGTGGTGCCGCTTGTGGGTGTCAACCGGGCTTTTGTGGTGAAAGGGCTTCTGGCCGCACGCCAGATGAAGACGCCGGGGCTTGCCGCACTGGCGCGCGTGTCGCGCATCGGCGAACCGCTCAATCCCTATCATCTGGGCTTTATGATCGGACCGCGCATCAACGCTGGAGGGCGTATCGGCAATGCAGCTCTGGGCAGCAATCTGCTTGCCAGCGACGATCCGGCAGAGGCCGCGAAAATTGCCGAGACACTCGACCGGCTGAACACCGAGCGCCAGGACATGGAAACGGTGATGCTTGCGGAGGCGAAGGCCGAAGCGGATGCCGAATTGATGGCGGGTGAGGGGCCTGCCGTGCTTGTCACCGCGAGCGACCGGTGGCATCCGGGTATTGTCGGCCTGCTTGCTTCGCGCCTCAAGGATCATGCACGGCGGCCGACATTTGCGATTGCGTTCGATCCGAATGGCAAGGGAACCGGATCGGGGCGCTCCATCCCGGGTTTTGACCTGGGCAAGATTGTGCGTGAAGCGGTGGCTGAAGGGCTGCTGGTGAAGGGAGGCGGGCACGCGATGGCTGCCGGAATCACAATCGAGCGCAGCAAGCTCGGGCCGCTTCGCGCGTTTTTCGAGGAACGTGCAGCGAGTGCCGTGAAGAAGCTGCGCGATGGTGAAAGCCTGAAGATCGACGCAGCACTCTCTGCCGATGGCGCCGGTTTTGCGCTGCTTGATGCGCTGGAGACGGCTGGGCCTTACGGTTCCGGCCATCCAACGCCGGTGCTTGCGCTACCGCGCCACCGGCTCGCGGATGCTCGTATCGTTGGCAATGGTCACATCCGCGTCGAGCTGCGTTCGCAGACTGGCGCACGCATGGAAGCCATTGCCTTTCGTGCTGCCGAGACTGATCTCGGCAATTTCCTGTTTGCCAGTCGTGGCGCGACCATTCACGTGGCCGGAACGCTGGCGGCCAATCACTGGAATGGAACGAAACGCATCCAGATGCGTCTGCAGGATGCGGCAAGCGCCTGATGGAAGGGGTTACCCGAGAACGGCGATGATCCGGTCGAGCTCGGAAAGGCGTGCCTGCGTGGTCTCGTAGCCGATGGCAATGGCCTCGTCGGCGCGATGAAATTCCGTAAGGCCGATGTGGCCGAGCTTCGGCTGTAGCGACAGGTCCGGTGGGTCGCCGGCCATACGGGCGCGCGAAATCCGATCCTGAATGATGTTGAAGGCTTCCACCATCACGCCGGTAATACCGAGCCGATGGTTGCGCTCGTGCGGACCCTTGTCGACCACAAGCGGTGCTTTCTCGCCATCTTCGGTTTCCTTGGGCATGTCGGCAGCGTGCTTGATGACCGCTGCGCGTCCGAAGAGGTCGTAGTGAAGATTGACGGCCATGACGAGTGGCTGCTCGTAGGAGCGGCAGGCGGAAACGGGAACTGGATTGACGAGCGCTCCGTCAACCAGCACGCGGCCGTTGCAGGTGACGGGCTCGAATACACCTGGCAAAGCATAGGATGCGCGCATGGCCGTGATCAGCGACCCGCTCGACAACCAGATTTCGTGACCGGTGCGGATTTCCGCCGCCACACAGACGAAGGGTTTTGACAGATCGTCGAAGGTGACGTCGCGCAAATGCTCTTCCATGCGCGCCGTCAGCTTCATGCCGCCAAAAAGGCCGCTGCCGCCGAAGTTGATGTCGAGAAGACCGAAAATGCGGCGTTTGGTCAGGGAGCGGGCGAATTCTTCCAGTTCGTCCAGTTTGCCTGCCAGATAGCAGCCGCCGACAAGCGCACCAATTGACGTCCCGGCGATCATTCCGATGGGAATCTTCGCTTCTTCAAGGGCACGCAGAACACCAATGTGGGCCCAGCCGCGCGCCGCGCCCCCGCCCAGTGCGAGCGCTATTCCATTGCGGGGATTTGGTGCCGGAACCGGATCGACCGCCGGCGGCGCCGGCGAAACCACATCGACCTGCCGGTTTTCCTGTTTTCTGCGTAGAGATGCCCAATCGAGCATGATCATCTCCTCGTCCCCATGACATCATGCCCGGGAACTGTATCAAATTGGTGAATATGCGTCGCTTTGGCGAACCGAACGGTTCAACGCTGCCTCACCCGGGGACGCGGGGATACCCCAGCCCTTTAGATGTGCGTTCCCAACTGGAAAGTCTATGCCATAGATGTTCAAGAAATCGAGACCGACTTTTGGTCAAGCGTGTCCGTCTTTGTGCCCCAGAGGCTTCATGCCAAGGTCGATGAGAACCGCCTTGCCTTCACGAATGCTCACATTTCGGTAGAAGCAGGAGCGGCGACCGGTGTGACAGGTGGCGCCATCGCCGGCGACCTTTACACTCAGATGCACCGCGTCCTGATCGCAATCCGTCGCGATGGAGACAATGTGCTGGACGTTTCCGGAGGTCTCGCCCTTTTTCCAGAGCTTTGCGCGCGAACGCGACCAGTAATGGGCAATGCCGGTTTCCAGTGTCATGGACAGTGCCTCGGCATTCATGTGGGCAACCATCAGGAGCGCATTCGTTTCGGCATCTGTCACCACCGCCGTGAGAAGGCCACTGGCATCAAAGCGCGGTGAAAAAGCCGCGCCTTCCTCAAGCGCGGCCTTGTCGGACGGGGCCGGGGGAAAGATCAGTGTCGACATCAGCCGTGCTTGTCGCGCAACATGGTCATGAAACGCGCCTGTTCCTGAAGATCTTCCCGATAGACGCCCGTGAACGTGGTGGTGAGCGTTACGGAGCCCTGCTTGCGGATGCCGCGCATGGCCATGCACATGTGCTCGGCCTCCACCAGCACGGCGACACCGCGCGGCTTGAGCACGTCCTGGATGACATGGGCGATCTGTGCCGTCATGGCTTCCTGTGTCTGCAGGCGGCGGGCGAAGATGTCCACCACGCGGGCGATCTTGGACAGGCCGACCACTTTCCCATCCGGTAAATAGGCCACATGCGCCTTGCCGATGATCGGCACCATATGGTGTTCGCAGTGGGAGTGGAACGAGATGTCCTTGATCAGGACCATGTCGTTGTAGCCCTGCACCTCCTCAAAGGTACGGCCAAGTTCCTCGGCGGGGCACTGGTCGTAACCCGAAAACATTTCGCTATAGGCCTTGGCCACACGCTTGGGCGTCTCGACAAGCCCTTCACGCGCAATATCGTCGCCGGTCCAGCGCAAAAGGGTGCGTACGGCGTTCTCCACCTCTTCCTGGGATGGACGGTCGGTAACCGGTTTGTCCATGTAGGATTTTGTCTCCGCGGTTTTCTCACCCTTCTCAGTGTGAGGCGGAAAGTTCTTGATAACAGCGTCCATAGAAGGCGTCTCCCGTAGTCCCTGTCTCGGCAGGGACGAGTTGAACGGTTCACGGCCTTATCCAGCGGGTAATGGAGAAAAATCTCAGCCCGGCCCGACAGTGGCGTGCACGAAACCGGAACCCGCAATGGCATCATGCCTTGTCGCGGGCCCACGGCGATCATTATATAAGTGCCCTGGAGCAGAAGGGAAGGTGTCGAAGCGACATTGATGTGTTTCGGCTGCGGCAGAACGGAAATTCTATGCTTGACGATGTCTATAACGCAAAAATTCTTGGCTTTGCCGGCAATATTCAGCGGATCGGACGGCTGGATGCGCCGGATGCCACCGCAAAGGCGCATTCCAAACTCTGTGGCTCGACTGTCGTGGTCGATCTCAGGATGGATGGCGATACGGTTGTTGATTTCGCGCATGAGGTGAAAGCCTGTGCTCTGGGGCAGGCATCGTCTTCCATCATGCTGCTCATGTTGTCGGCGCCAAGTCTGGTGAACTGCGGCGGGTTCGGGAGCAGATGTACGCCATGCTCAAGGAGGAGGGCGCACCGCCGAACGGGCGTTTCGATGATCTGAAATATCTGGAGCCGGTGCGTGGCTACAAGGCACGTCACGCTTCCACGCTGCTGACTTTCGATGCGGTTGTGGATGCGATCGACCAGATTGAGAAGGCGCGTGCGGGCGCAGCCGCCTGACGTCATGGTTCACCCAGTGCGGAGCCGAAACTGGCAGGGCCCATGGCCGAAGACGCCTGGCCGCCTGCTGGGGACTGCAACGATCCGGCTCTACCAACTCACGCTCTCCGGCTTTATCGGCAATTCCTGCCGGCATTTCCCCACCTGTTCGGAATACGCCTATGAGGCGATTGCCCGACATGGGCTGTGGCCCGGTGGCTGGATGGGGCTTTTTCGCCTGATACGCTGTGGGCCGGGCGGCACGCATGGGGTCGATCCGGTGCCGGATGTGCTGGAGCCCGACCTGAAATGGTGGGCGCCATGGCGTTACTGGCGCGTGGCGAGGCAGAAGGCCGATCATTGATCTAACGGTCGCACCTGTGTGAATCCGGTTTGCCCTTTACCTTCACCGGCGAAACGCTTATCCCGAGCCCGCAAACCCAAAATGCCCAAACCACCCGCGCTCGTTGGCGGGACTGGATAAGGAGAAGACTGATGGCCGAGGCCGTTTCCCTAAAATTTCCCGATGGCTCCGTTCGTGAATATGACGCGGCGACGACCGGCGCTGACATTGCTGCCGGCATCTCCAAGTCGCTCGCAAAGAAGTCCGTCGCCTATGCGCTCGATGGCACGGTGCGCGATCTTTCCGAGCCCGTCGGCACGTCCGGCGATCTTGAGATCATCACCCGCGACGACCCGCGTGCGCTGGAGCTTATCCGGCACGATGCCGCGCATGTGCTCGCCGAAGCCGTGCAGGAGTTGTGGCCCGGCACCCAGGTCACCATCGGCCCGGTGATCGAAAACGGCTTCTACTACGATTTCGCCCGCAATGAGCCTTTCACGCCCGAAGACCTGCCGGTCATCGAGAAGAAGATGGCGGAGATCATTGCGCGCAACAAGCCTTTCACCAGGGAAGTCTGGTCGCGCGACAAGGCCAAGGAAGTGTTCGCCGAGAAGGGCGAGAGCTACAAGGTTGAGCTGATCGACGCGATCCCCGAGGATCAGGACGTCAAGATCTACGCGCAGGGCGACTGGTTCGACCTTTGCCGTGGACCGCACATGGCCTCCACCGGTCAGATCGGCAAGGCTTTCAAACTGATGAAGGTGGCCGGCGCCTACTGGCGCGGCGACGCCAACAATCCGATGCTGACCCGCATCTACGGTACGGCCTGGCAGACCCAGGAAGAACTCGACCAGTATCTCCACATGCTGGAAGAGGCCGAAAAGCGCGACCACCGCCGCCTTGGCCGCGAGATGGACCTGTTCCACTTTCAGGAAGAAGGCCCCGGCGTCGTATTCTGGCACTCCAAGGGCTGGCGCATGTTCCAGAACCTGGTGAGCTACATGCGTCGCAGGCTTGCGACCGATGGCTATGATGAGGTGAACGCGCCGCAGGTGCTCGACAAGAGCCTGTGGGAGACCTCCGGCCACTGGGGCTGGTACAAGGAGAACATGTTCAAGGTCGAGTGCGCGGACGACGAGGCGGAAGACACCCGCACCTTCGCGCTGAAGCCGATGAACTGTCCCGGTCACGTGCAGATCTTCAAGCACGGCCTGAAGTCCTACCGCGATCTGCCGATTCGGATGGCCGAGTTCGGGAATGTGCATCGCTACGAGCCTTCGGGCGCGCTGCACGGCCTGATGCGCGTGCGCGGCTTCACGCAGGACGACGCGCACATCTTCTGCACGGAAGACCAGCTTGCAGCTGAATGCCTGAAGATCAACGACCTGATCCTCTCCACCTATGCCGATTTCGGCTTCAAGGAGATCACCGTCTTCTTCTCCACGCGCCCTGAAAAGCGCGTCGGATCGGATGCGCTGTGGGACCACGCCGAGGAGATCATGGCTGGTGTTCTCAAGAAGATCGCTGCCTCCGACAGCCGCATCAAGACCGCGATCAATCCGGGTGATGGCGCGTTCTACGGACCCAAGTTCGACTATGTTCTGAAGGACGCCATCGGCCGCGAATGGCAATGCGGCACGACGCAGATCGACTTCAACCTGCCGGAGCGTTTCGGTGCGTTCTACATCGATCAGGATTCGGAGAAGAAGCAGCCGGTCATGGTGCACCGCGCCATCTGCGGCTCGATGGAGCGTTTTCTCGGCATTCTGATCGAGAATTTCGCCGGTCACTTCCCGCTCTGGTTCGCGCCGGTGCAGGTGGTGGTGGCGACGATCACGTCCGATGCCGACGATTATGCGCTCAAAGTCACGGAGACGCTAAAGAAGGCCGGTCTTCTGGCCGAGGTGGATCTGCGCAACGAGAAGATCAACTACAAAGTCCGCGAGCACTCGCTGGCCAAGGTTCCGGTGATCCTCGTCTGCGGCAAGCGCGAAGCGGAAGAAGGCACGGTCAACATTCGCCGGCTGGGCAGCCGCGATCAGGCGTCCATGTCGCTGGCCGATGTGACCGCAATGCTGGCTGACGAGGCAACGCCACCCGACCTGAAGCGCAGGGCTGCAAGGGTGGCTGCCGCTTAAAGTCTTTCAGGGACTAACCAAAATGGAAAAGAGCCGTGCTTGTACGCGGCTTTTTTCATTTGAGGGGAAATCAGTCGGGAAACTGGTTGCGCGTGTCGAGCAGGTCCGTCGGAAGCAGTTCCACGTCCTGATTGCGGCCGGGCACGACCGAGAAGTCGCGCTGATAGATGCGGTCGCGGTTCTTGGCGACAATCGTGTAGTCGCCTTCAGCGAGCACCATTGAAGCATAGGCGCTGACCGTCTCGTAGACGATTTCGCCGGTGTCGGTGAGTACGGACCACGCAGTGTCGGCGATGGCTTCGCCGCCGCGCTCACGGACAAGCTTCATAGTAAGGTCGGCAGCGCGGTGTTCGACCGTTGCCTCAGTCAGCTTTCCGGCCTCGACACGGATATCGGAGCGAATGACGGCGTTCATGGCTCCATATTTCGCCACGACATGGTAGGTGCCGGCATTGAGGCGCACGATGCTGCCCGGCTCGACATTGGGCAATATCAGATTTCCATCGCCAATATTGTCTTCGCTCGCCTCGTAGATCGAGAAGCGGAGCTGGTTCTGCGGAATTCGCACGCCGCCGGGCAGGATCGCGTTCAGCTTGAGCCCGCCCGCATCGAGAAAGAGATCCTCGCGCACCGGCTCACGACCGACGGTGATGCGCTTGGTGACGCCAGCGCGACCGTAGGCCGCGTGGACGAGGTAACTGCCCGGTGCAAGCTCGAACACACCGTTGCCGCCGCGCGCTGTGGCCACGAGCGGGAGTTTTTCGTCGGCACCCGGCTGTGTTCCAAAAATGCGCCAGACAAGACCGTTGGGGATTTCCTCGCCGCCTTCGTTCAAATGAGCGACGAGCGTGACCTCGCCGGTATCGGCAATGGCCAGTGCATCGTCCACCGAGGCAGGAGCGTAATTGTTGAGGCCGGGCAGGCGCAGACCATCGACGGCCACTGCCGCATCATCCTGTGCATGGGCGGGAACCGCCATCCCGAATGAGGCACACAGGGCGAGAATGGAAAGTGTCGTTCTTAAAGGACTGCGCATGTCCGACATGAAGCCCAAGGCGGTGGCAATTTCAAGGCGTTTGTGCGATCTGGTTTCCACGAGCCGCCAGCTTGTGCAAACCGTCCTGGCTGTTTCAGGCCATGCATATCCCACAGGAGACAGACAATTGCACCCATCCGTGCTTGATTTCATGCTCGCGCGCCGCTCTACGCCGGTGAAGGATCTTGCGGAACCGGCACCGACCGATAAGGAAATCGAGACCATGTTGACGGTGGCCTCGCGCGTGCCCGATCATGGCCGGCTGACGCCATGGCGCTTCATTCTTTACCGTGGCGATGTGCGCAGGCAGATCGGCGAGGCGCTGGCCGCACGCGCCATCGAGCGCGAGGGTCCGTTGCCGGAGCCGCGGATCGAGCAGGAGCGGACGCGGTTTTCGCGGGCGCCTCTGGTCATCGGCGTGATCTGCGTGCCGAAGGAGAGCCCGACCATTCCCGAATGGGAGATGTTCCTGTCCGGCGGCATGGCTGCGATGAACCTGATGATTGCTGCAAATGCGCTGGGCTACGGCACGAATCTCATCACCAACTGGTATTCGGACGATGCCGAAGGCCGCCGCATTCTGGGACTTGCACCGCGCGAACGGGTGGTCGGGTTCGTGCATATCGGTTCCTATGATGTGGAGCTTCTGGAGCGCCCGCGTCCCGAGCTCAAGACCATCGTTTCCGACTATGCCGGGCCATGGGAGGCGTGAGGGGAGGCATGATGTTCTACGAACCGTCCAAAGGGCATGGCCTGCCGCACGATCCGTTCAAGGCCATTGTGTCGCCGCGCCCGATCGGGTGGATTTCCACGCTGTCGAAGGAGGGTGAGGCCAATCTGGCACCCTATTCTTTTTTCAATGCGATTTCGTCCAATCCGCATCTGGTGTTTTTTTCCTCGGAAGGGGCGAAGGACAGCGCCACGCATGCAGAAGAGACCGGCGAGTTTGTCGTGAATCTTGCCAGTCATCATCTGGCGGAGCAACTGAATGCCAGTTCCGTCGATGCGCCGCGCGGTGTCAGCGAGTTCGCCTATGCGGGGCTCACGGAAGCACCTTCACTGCTTGTGAAACCGCCACGTGTTGCCGAGTGTCATGCGGCGCTCGAATGCAGGGTGACCGAGGTGCGACACCCTCTGGGGCTCGACGGTTCACCGGCTGGCGTGATTGTCGTCACCGGGGAGGTGGTGGGCGTCCATATCAGCGCGGCGGTGCTGAAAGACGGGCTGTTCGATGCAGTGGCAGCCGGCAATATGGCCCGCCTGGGGTATCGCGATTACTCGACTGTGACCGAAGTCTTTCAGATGACGCGCCCGCAGTGGAAAGACGGTTAACGTCTTTGTCAGACCGATGACGCCTCAGCCGCGCGTGCGAGAACGCGTTCTGCAAGGGCGAGGTGCGGGCGGTCATACATCCGCCCGCCGATGTTGACCACGCCGGCATTGCCGGCGGCTGAAAAGGCTTCCACCACGGCACGGGCCTTTTCCACCTCTTCATCCGAGGGCGTAAAGACGGTATTGATCGTTTCGACCTGCGCGGGGTGAATGGCCATCCTGGCAACGAAACCGTCGCGGACGGCCAGTTGGCAATCCCTTGTGAACGCCTCTGTATCCGAAAAGTTCGGGAACACGGTGTCGATGGCTGGAACGCCTGCCGCCGCGGCCGCCAGAAGCGTCATGTTGCGGGCGAGCTGAAAGAGCGGCGTATAGCTTCCGTCTTCATGGCGCGCAGCAAGCGCGCCGATATGGGCCGACAGGTCCTCCGCGCCCCAGGTCAGCCCGGCCAGCCGGTCGCTGGAACCCCGGTAGCTGGCGGCGTTGAGAACGCCCAGCGCCGTTTCCGTGATGATCGGCAGGATGCGCGTGCGGCCGTCCTCGATCCCGTTTTCCGCTTCGTGAACACGCAACGCGGCTGCGAGACGCGCGACATCGTTCCCGCCTTCCGCCTTGGGGAGCATGATGCCGTCCGGCCGGGCTCTCATGACGACAGCCAGATCGTCTTCGGTCAATCCGGTCGCAAGATCGTTCACCCGGACGTAAAGCTGAGCATTCGTGCGCGAGCGCGCCGACTGGAGGAAGACTGCAGTGATGCGCCGCGCCTCTGCCTTACTGTCGAGGCTGACCGAGTCTTCGAGGTCGGCGATCAGGACATCGCTCTGCGACCCGATGGCCTTTTCGAGCTTGCGTTGAGAATCACCGGGCACGAAGAGCAGTGAGCGCATCAGGCCTCTCTCTTTTTGAGGATCATCGCCTGGCGCAGGCAGCGGGCCACCAGCGTGTCATCCTGATTGTAGGCGCGGTGCTCGAATTCCACGATGCCGCGATCGGGCCGGGATTTCGATTCGCGCACGGATTTCACCTCTGTCTCCACACGGATGGTGTCGCCATGGAACACCGGGTGAGGAAAGCTGGTTTCGGTCATTCCGAGATTGGCCACTGTTGTACCGAGCGTGGTGTCGTGGACGGAAATGCCGATCATCAGGCCGAGGGTAAAGAGGGAGTTGACCAGCGGCTTGCCCCATTCGGTCTTTGCCGCGAAATCGAAATCGATGTGCAGTGGCTGGGGGTTCAGCGTCATGGTCGAAAAGAGCATGTTGTCGCTTTCGGTGACGCTTTTGCGCAGCGTGTGCTGGAACACCTGTCCCGGCTGGAACTCCTGAAGATAAAGGCCGGCCATTTCGTTCCTCCCGTCGTGCTCCGAAACGATCTTCAGCTTCTTGATAGGCGGGCCGGCCGCGCCCTGCAAGCGGGCACTTATGGTAAACGTTTCCTATACGAATTCACGCTAGGGTCGGTTCAGACAGGGCGGGAGTGTGGCTTCGGTGCAGGTGGTTCAGCATTTTCTCAAGTGGACGCAGACAGCAAAAGTGGCTGAACGCGCGGGCGCGGCGGCAGCTCTTGCCAGAGCCTATCTCGACGGAGAGCTTCCGTTCGAGGATCGCTACGCCGCCGAGGCGGCGCTGACAGCCCTGCTTGACGATCCTTCTTCAAAAGTACGGTCTGCGCTGGCGGAGGCGCTCTCCATGAGCCGGCACGCGCCGGTGCAGGTGGTGGCGGCCCTGGCGGCGGATCAGCCGGATGTTGCCGCGCCGATCCTGGCCCGTTCGCCGGTCTTGTCCGACCCCGACTTGATCGACCGGGTGGCTGACGGGCGCGGGGGGACGCAATGCCTTATAGCGCGACGTCCCCAGTTGAGCAGGAGTGTCTCGGCGGCCATCGCCGAGGTTGGATCGCTTGAGGCTTGTCTGGCATTGGCCGAAAACCCGAGCGCAGACATTGCAGCCGTGAGCTTCCGCCGCATGATCGAGCGCCATGGGAGCAATGCACCTCTGCGCGAGGCGTTGGCTGCCGACCCCCGTCTTCCCTCCGATTGCCGCCATGTGCTTCTGACGCAGCTTGGAGAAGCCCTGCGCGACGCGCCGCTCGTGCGGGCGCTGGTGGGAGCGGCACGGGCGGAAAAGCTGACGCGGGATGCATGTATTCGTGCTTCGCTCACGTTGATCGAGACCATCGATCCGGAAGAACACGGAGCAATGGTGGAGCATCTGCGCATTCGCGGAGACCTGACAACGAGTTTCATCGTCAGGCTGGTGGCGCATGGCAAGATCGATTTCTTCGGTCATGTTCTCATGACCCTGACAGGGCAGCCCCTGGCCCGGATCAGCGGGCTTCTGGTGAATGGCCGCGACCTGGCGATGGCTGCGCTGTTGCAGAAGGCCGGGCTTGCAAAGCCCGTTCACCGGCCCATCATCCGGGCTCTGTCCGTCTGGCGCGAAGTGGCGCAGGGAAAGCGCCTGGCGGGCGCACAGGAAGTCTCATGGCTGATGCTGGAGAGCATCGGTGCAACGCCCGGGCAGTCGGGCCCGGCACAGGATGCTGCTGAACTGGCCGGCCTTCTGAGGTCCATCCATCTCGACGCGCTGCGCGAGAACGCCCGCGTGCAGGCGCAGGCTATCGCCGCTGCCTGAACCCGAAAGAACGATCCAAACTGTTGATGGAGCATCGGAATAGCCCGAAAACCGGATTCCACTTTTCGGGCCGATGCTCTAGATATCCAGTTCTTCGGCGAACTCTGCATTCTCCTGAATAAAGCGGAACCGTGCCTCGGGCTTTGTTCCCATCAGAGAATCAATCGCGCTCTTTGTCGCTTCCTGACCGTCGAGAACCGTGACGCGCAGCAATGTGCGCTTGGCCGGGTCCATGGTCGTCTCCTTGAGCTGGCTCGCCATCATCTCGCCAAGGCCCTTGAAGCGGCCGATATCGACCTTGCCGCGGCCGGTGAACTCCGTTTCCAGAAGCTCGTCCTTATGCGCATCGTCACGCGCATACATCGTCTTGCCGCCCTGGCTGATGCGGTAGAGCGGCGGCACGGCCATATAGAGATGCCCGTTCTCGATGAGCTGCGGCATCTCCTGATAGAAGAAGGTAATCAGCAGCGACGCGATGTGCGCGCCGTCAACATCGGCGTCCGTCATGATGATGACGCGGTCGTAGCGCAGGTCGTCTTCGCGGTATTTCGACCGCGTGCCGCAGCCGAGCGCCTGGGTGATGTCGGAAATCTGCTGGTTGGCGGCCAGTTTGCCAGTGCCGGCGCTGGCGACGTTCAGGATTTTGCCGCGCAGCGGCAGAACGGCCTGGCTGGCACGATTGCGCGCCTGCTTCGCGGAGCCGCCAGCCGAGTCGCCCTCGACGATGAAGATTTCGGCACCCGCTGCCGCACCCATGGTGCAGTCGGCGAGCTTTCCGGGCAGGCGTAGCTTGCGCACGGCGCTCTTGCGGCTGACCTCGCGCTCCTGACGGCGGCGAAGACGCTCATCGGTGCGCGCCACCACCCATTCGAGCAGCTTGGAGGCTTCCTGCGGGTTTTCCGCCAGCCAGTGATCGAACGGATCGCGCACGGCGTTTTCGACAATGCGCATGGCTGCCGCCGTTGCCAGCTTGTCCTTGGTCTGGCCTACGAATTCCGGCTCGCGCACGAAAACGGAGAGCATGCCTGCGGCTGAAATCATCACGTCTTCGGAAGTGATGATGGACGCGCGCTTGTTGCCCGTCAGTTCCGCATAGCCGCGCAGACCGCGCAGCAGCGCGTTGCGGAAACCGGTTTCGTGCGTTCCGCCTTCCGGTGTCGGCACCGTGTTACAATAGGAATTGAGCATGGCGTCGCCGCCATACCAGGTGATCGCCCATTCCACCGCGCCATGGCCGGAGCTCTTTTCGCTGCGGCCGGAAAACACCTCCTTGGTGACCTGAAACTGGCCGTCCAGCGAGGCGTTCAGATAGTCCTTGAGGCCACCGGGGAAGTGGAACGTGGCTTTCGTCGGCGTCTCGTCCTTTTCGCCGATCAGTTCAGGCGCGCAAATCCAGCGTATCTCGACGCCGCCAAAAAGATAGGCCTTGGAACGCGCCATGCGGTAGAGCCGCGCCGGTTCGAATTTGGCGCCCTTGCCGAAGATTTGCTCATCCGGCTTGAACCGCACCTTCGTGCCGCGTCGGTTGTGCACGTCGCCGAGCTTTTCGAGCCCGCCCTGCGGCAGACCGCGCGAAAAGGTCTGGCGGAAGAGCTGGCGATTGCGGGCAACCTCGACTTCAAGAATTTCAGAGAGCGCGTTCACCACCGAGACACCGACGCCGTGCAGGCCGCCGGAGGTCTCATAGACCTTGGAATCGAACTTGCCGCCCGCATGCAGCGTGGTCATGATGACTTCGAGAGCCGACTTGTCCTTGAACTTCGGGTGCGGATCGACGGGGATGCCGCGGCCATTGTCGGTGACGGCGAGATGACCTTCCGTGTCGAGCTCCACTTCAATGAAGGTGGCGTGGCCCGCCACCGCCTCATCCATGGAGTTGTCGATGACTTCGGCGAAGAGGTGATGGAGCGCCTTGTCGTCGGTACCACCGATATACATGCCGGGACGCCGGCGGACAGGCTCCAGACCTTCGAGAACCTCAATGTCGGCCGCGCTGTACCCATCGCCGGAAGCTGCGGGTGCGGGCGAGGGTGCGGGGCGCGAAGCGGGCTTACGCTCGGGCGCTGCCGGCTCCGGCGTTTTCGCACGGTCCACATTGGCAGGCATTCCGGAGAAGAGGTCGTTGTTGTCGTCCATGAAGCGTGTGGTTTCCTGTCCGCGAATCACCTCGCAGTTTGCCATGGTTTCCATGGCAAAGCGAAGCCTGTTCCGGTTCCGTTCGGAGTGTGTGGACGACGCTTTAACAGAAAGCGCGGGCCCGCGCCAAGAGGTGCGGTAAAAATGGGCGATCATCTCCCGGGGCGGGGAGATGATCCGTTTCGTGCTGGTTAGCTTGCCAGGGCCTCGATGGGCGGGCAGGCGCAGACTAGATTGCGGTCGCCGCTGACATTGTCGACGCGCGAGACCGGCGGCCAGTATTTGGACGCGGAAGCAAGCGAGCCTTCGGGGAAGGCGGCTTCGCTGCGGCTATAGGGATGTGTCCACGCGTCTCCCATCAGTTCCATCGCCGTGTGCGGTGCGTTGGCCAACGGATTGTCGTCCTTCGGCCATTCGCCCTTTTCCACCTTCGCGGCCTCCTCGGCGATGGAGATCATCGCCTGGCAGAAGCGGTCCACCTCGCTCTTTGGCTCCGACTCGGTCGGCTCCACCATCAGCGTGCCCGCGACGGGGAAGCTCATGGTCGGGGCGTGGAAGCCATAGTCGATGAGCCGCTTGGCGATGTCGTCGACGGTGACGCCGGCGCGATCCTTGAAGACCCGCGTGTCGAGAATGCACTCATGCGCGACACGGTCGTTGCGGCCCTTGTAGAGCACCGGGTAGTGGTCTTTCAGGCTGTGGGCGATGTAATTGGCGTTGAGGATCGCCATTTCCGTCGCCCGCTTGAGGCCGTCGCCGCCCATCATACGGATATACATCCACGTGATCGGCAGGATTGACGCGCTGCCATAGGGGGCTGCTGCCACCGCACTGCTGCTGCCGAGCGCGACATGACCCGGCACGAAGGGCTTCAGATGCGCCTTGACGCCGATGGGGCCGACGCCCGGTCCACCGCCGCCATGGGGAATGCAGAAGGTCTTGTGCAGGTTGAGGTGGCAGACATCCGCGCCCAGATCGCCCGGCCGCGCAAGCCCGACCATGGCGTTGAGATTGGCGCCGTCGAAATAGACCTGACCGCCATGTTCATGGATCACGGCGCACATATCGCGCACGCCTTCCTCGAACACGCCGTGGGTTGACGGGTAGGTCAGCATGAGCGCTGCCAGCTTGTCGGCGTGCTCTTCCGCCTTCGCCTTCAGGTCGTCCTGATCGATATTGCCATCTTCCGTGCAGCGCACGACCACCACCCGCATGCCGGCCATGGAGGCGGACGCCGGGTTGGTGCCATGGGCGGAGGAGGGGATGAGGCAGATGTCGCGATCGGCCTCGCCGCGCTCGGCGTGATAGCGGCGGATCGCCAGAAGACCGGCATATTCGCCCTGGCTGCCGGCATTGGGTTGCAGCGAGACCGCATCGAAGCCGGTGATCTCCGAAAGCCAGCGATCAAGATCGTCGATCATGCGACGATAGCCCGCCGTGTGCTCCGGCGGCGCGAATGGGTGAAGACCACCCACTTCCGGCCAGCTCACGGGCATCATCTCGGCGGCGGCGTTGAGCTTCATGGTGCAGGAGCCGAGCGGGATCATGGCGCGGTCGAGCGCAAGATCCTTGTCGGCGAGCCTGCGCAGGAAGCGCATCATTTCCGTTTCCGAGCGGTGCGAATGGAAATCCGGCTGGGTGAGGAAGCCTTCGCCGCGCGCTGTGGCTGGTGCAAGGCGCGGTGCGCTTTCCGGCAGCTTCGCGCCGAACAGGGCAGCGAGTGCAGCCAGATCGTCCTCGGTCGTCGTTTCATCGAAGGTGACGCCAACGCGGTCCGCATCGATGACACGCACGAGACGGCCTTCGGCTTCGGCTCCGGCCGCGATCTCCTGCGCCTTGCCGGGAACGGAGACGGTGACTGTGTCGAAGATCACGTCGCCTGCAAGCGAAAGGCCAGCGGCCTTGAGGCCAGCATGGAAGCGGGCGGCACGCTCGTGCACTTGCTCGGCGATGGCGGCGAGCCCTTCGGGACCGTGCCAGATGGCAAATGCTGCGGCCATGTTGGCAAGCAGCGCCTGCGCGGTGCAGATGTTGGAGGTCGCCTTGTCGCGGCGGATGTGCTGCTCGCGAGTCTGGAGCGCCAGACGGTAGCCCGGACGGCCATGCGCATCGGTGGACTGACCGACGAGACGACCGGGCATGAGGCGCGTGAGCTTGTCTGACACGGCGCAATAGGCCGCATGCGGGCCACCAAAGCCCATAGGCACGCCAAAGCGCTGCATCGAGCCAACGGCGATTTCGGCGCCGAGCGCTGCCGGTGTTTCGCTCAGAAGCAGGCCGAGCGGATCGGCGACCATGATGACGATGGCCCCTTTGTCCTTCGCTTCCGCGATCAGCGCGCTGTGGTCGCCATAAACGCCATAAGTGTCGGCCCACGGAACGATAAGGGCGAACGTGTCGTCGTCGATCGTGTCGCCATCGACCTCGATGCCCAGCGGCTCGGCGCGGGTGACCACCACATCGCGGGTCTGCGGGTGCAGTTCGCCGGCAATAGCCAGCTTGTTGCGTTTGGAGCGGTGATGGCGCCAGGCGATGCCCACGGCTTCGGCCACGGCGGATCCTTCGTCCAGCAACGAGGCGGAGGCGACCGGCAGGCCGGTCAATTCCGTCACCAGCGTCTGGAAATGGAACAGAAGCTCAAGGCGGCCCTGGCTGATTTCAGACTGGTAGGGTGTGTACGCCGTGTACCAGGCAGGGTTTTCAAACAGGTTGCGCTGGATGACCGGCGGCAGTTTCACGCCGTGATAGCCCGTTCCGATGAAGCTCTTGAGCACGGTATTCTTGCTCATGGCTGCACGGAGTTCGGCCAGTGCTTCGGTTTCGCTGGCCGCGGGAGGCAGGTCGAGCGCACGGTCGAGGCGGATCGAGTTCGGAACAGCCTGCGCGATCAGCGTCTCCAGCGAAGGGACGCCAAGGGCTGCGAGCATGGCCTTGGTTTCCTCACCGCGCGGGCCGATATGGCGGGCGGCAAAAGGGATTGTTTTGGCGGACATGGTGTTTCCTCAGGCAATCGACGCCTTGTAGGCGGCTTCGTCCATCAGGCCTTCGAGCTGGCTTTCGTCGGCAAGCTTCATCTTCCAGAGCCAGCCATCGCCGGTGGGAGCGGAGTTGATGAGGGCGGGCTCGCTGGTCAGGGCGTCGTTCACTTCCGCGACCTCGCCATCGGCGGGCGCATAGACATCGGATGCGGCCTTGACGGATTCGACCACGACGGCGGTGTCACCTTTCGAGAGCGTGGCGCCGGCTTCCGGCAGCTCGACAAAGACCAGATCGCCAAGCTGTTCCTGCGCATAGTCGGTGATGCCGACGGTTGCGACGCCATTTTCGACTTTGATCCACTCGTGGTCTTCTGTGAAATAGGTCTGGCTCATCTGGCTGTTATCCTTTTTTGTAGCGCTGCGGCGTGAAGGGAAGGGAGTGGACGTCAAGTGCGATGCGGTTGCCGCGCACTTCAGTAAAAAGACGGGTGCCGGGCTCGGAGAGCGTTTTTGTGACATATCCCATGGCGACCGGATGACCCGCCGAGGGACCAAAGCCACCGGAGGTGACGCGGCCGATCTTCTCGCCTGCCTCATTGATGAGCGGTGCACCGGCGCGCACGGGCTGGCGTCCTTCCGGCTTCAGGCCGACGCGTTTTTCCTTTGCGCCATCTGCGATGATCTTCTGCAGAGCCTGCGCGCCAACGAATTTGCCTTCTTCGCGCAGCGCCTTCGGAACCGCCCACAGGATCGCGGCGCTTGCCGGGTCGGTGTTCTCGTCCAGGTCCTGGCCGTGCAGGCAAAGACCCGCTTCCAGGCGCAGGCTGTCGCGGGCCGCAAGACCGACCCATTGAACGCGTTCATCGTCTAGCAGTGTGCGGGCGAAGCGCTCGGCTTCATCGAGGGGCATGGCGATCTCGAAACCGTCTTCACCGGTATAGCCCGAGCGGGCAGCAAACCAGCCCTCGCGCGGCTCCATACCGGTCATGAAGGTGAGATCGCTCAGATCGAGGCCGGCAGCGATCATGACGGCTTCTGCGTGGGGGCCCTGCAGCGCCAGAAGAACGCGTTCGAGCCGCGTGAACGAAACGTCGAAGTCTCCAGCGATGGCGCGGAAATGGGCTTCGTCCCTGTCGGCATTGCCAGCGTTTGCAACCACCATAAAGCGATTTTCGCCAAGGCGGGTGACGATCAGATCGTCGATGATGCCGGCGTTCTCGTTGAGAAGGACGGTGTATTTTGACTGACCTTCTCTCAGGGCTGCTGCATCGAGCGGGCAGGCGCGCGACAGGAAATCGGCGGCACCGGTGCCTTCGACATCGAAAAGCTGCATGTGGGAGATGTCGAACAGGCCGGCACTTTCGCGCGTGTGCAGGTGTTCTTTCATGACGCCGGCAGGGTAGGTCAGCGGCATGCGCCAGCCGGCGAATGCGCCGAAACGCGCGCCGGCATCTTCATGCAGCGCTTCCAGCGGCAAATGTTTTTGGGGTTTCGTGTCGCTCATCATTCCTCCAGAATCGCACGCATGCCGCAGTCAGCGACATGTTCGTGCCCCTCTGTCGGAAGCCTGAGAGACTCGCGCAGCCGGAACCCTGTCGACCACGCTTACACCTTCGGCGCGGGGATCGCTCCCCGACTTTCCAGAGTGTCTTGACCCGTCTACGGTTCTTTTGCCTGAGAGATTTCGGGCGATTTCCCCTTCGGCGTCCGCCCCGGTTCTATCCGGTTTGGATCTCTCCCGCAGACAGGCAGGGCTTCTGCCCTCGACGGCTGGAAACTAGCGCAGACGGATGTGTTTGTCACCTGCCATAACGCGGGCCGTGACCCTGGCATGATGGTTTCTGTGCACAATACACCGGGGGTTCGCATCTGCTGTTTATCAGCCTGCACCCGCTGCGCGGGCAAGATCGGCCTCGATCTGGGTGACGAGCCGGTTCGTCTCGTCCTGAAGTTTGCGGATACGCTTGAGATTGGCCGAGACGGCATTGACGAGCTCGGAGCGGCTTTCGTCCGCCGGTGAGACGCCCACGCCATGGAGAAGCCATGAGAGGCTTACATTCAGGACGCCTGCTAGCATGGCCAGGCGATTGGCGCGGGGCTGCGAGCGGTCGCTTTCCCAGGCCTGTATCGTGGCGGCCTTCACGCCAAGGCGGCGGGCGAGTTCGGAGACCGAGAGGCCAACGGCGTCGCGTGCTCTGGAAAGACGGCCGCCCATCGTGTCGCGGTCGGGTGAATCTGTATAGATGTGTGCGGTGTCCTGCACCGGTCGGCACCTCCGTTTTTTCTGTCGAGCATCTTTGGCTGGATGACCCGTCTGATGACGGGATTTCTCGGTCGAGCATGCCGGAAGTGACGCGCCGGCACAACCTTGTGCCGGCGTATCGATTGGGGTGCAGCTGAAAAGCGTTTTTATGGCAGCGTGTTAGACGAAGAATGTAAGAAGATGATTCATCGGCTTCACGTATTGATTCAGGATCGCCGGGGTTCAGGTCAGCCGGCCGCGAGGCGCTTTGCGTGCCAGGCGAGGTGGTCATCCATGAATGTCGAGATGAAGAAGTAGGAGTGGTCATAGCCCTCACGCATGTTGAGCGTGAGTGGAATGCCAACCTTCTCGCAGGCCTTCTCGAACAGCCATGGGCGCAGACCTTCGTCCAGAAAGCTGTCCGCCGTACCCTGATCAATCAGGAATTCGGGAAAGCGTGCGCCATCGGCAACGAGCGCGCAGGCGTCGTGTCCGCGCCATGCGGCTTCGTCCGTTCCCAGATATTTCTCCAGCGCCGGTTTCGACCAGCCCGCCGTCGAGGGCTCGACGATGGGGGCGAAGGCGGAGCAGCTCCTGAAACGCTCGGGATTTTTAAGCGCGATGGTCAGCGCGCCATGGCCACCCATGGAATGCCCGAATATGCCCTGGCGATCCATGTCCGCCGGGAAGTTTTCGGCGATCAGTGCCGGCAGTTCCTCGGTGATGTAGGAATACATGCGGTAGTTTTTGGCGAAGGGCTCCTGCGTGGCGTCCACATAGAAGCCTGCGCCCTTGCCGAACTGCCAGTTGTCCGCCTCGTCAGGCACGTCATCGCCGCGCGGGCTCGTGTCCGGGCAGACCACGATCATGCCAAGCTCGGCGGCCATGCGGCGGTATTCGCCCTTGTCCATGACATTGGCATGCGTGCAGGTCAGGCCTGACAGATACCACAGGACCGGGCAGCGGCCGCTGGCTGCCTGCGGCGGCACGAACACGGCGAAGGTCATGTCGCACTGGCAGGTCTTGGAAGTGTGGCTGTAAACGCCCTGGACGCCGCCATGAGAGCGGGCGGTGGAGACGGTTTTCATGAGGTCAGTCCCTGTTTTCTTTCAAAGCGCGGCGCACGGTGCGGTCGAGCGCCTGCAGGAAGTCGGAGCGGTCGCGGGCGGTGAAGCCGGGATTGTATCCCTTGATCTCGCCGGATTCGCGCAGATCCTGCTTGAGGTTGCGCATGGCAACGGCCATGCCGATGGTTTCAGGCGTGAACGGGCGGCCGGTGGGGCCGAGCACATGCACCTCCCGCTCCACCAGGCGCGCGGCCAGCGGCACATCCGCCGTGATGGCGATGTCGCCGGCCACGGCATTCTCCACGATCCAGTCGTCGGCGGCGTCGGCGGTGCCGGGCACCACCACATGCCGAACCACGGGATCCCGTGAAGGGCGCAGCCCGCCATTGGAGACAAAGACGATGACAAGCCCGTGCCGCTCGGCGACACGGGCTGCTTCCGGTTTCACCGGACAGGCGTCTGCATCCACATAGATGGTCGACAAGGTGATAGCCTCAGTAGACCACCACGGAGCGGATGGATTCGCCCGCATGCATGAGGTCGAAGCCCTTGTTGATCTCGTCCAGCGACAGGGTGTGCGTGATCATCGGGTCGATGTCGATTTTGCCTTCCATGTACCAGTCGACGATCTTGGGCACATCCGTGCGGCCGCGCGCGCCGCCAAAGGCAGTGCCTTTCCAGGTGCGTCCGGTGACCAGCTGGAAGGGACGGGTGGAGATTTCCTGACCCGCACCGGCCACGCCGATGATGATGGACTCGCCCCAGCCGCGATGCGCGCTTTCCAGCGCCTGACGCATGACATGGACATTGCCCGTGCAGTCGAACGTGTAGTCCGCGCCGCCTATCTGGTCCGCGCCGCGCTGGGTCAGGTTGACGAGATATGGAACGATGTCCTCGCCGACTTCTTTCGGATTGACGAAATGCGTCATGCCGAATTTCTCGCCCCATTCCTTCTTGTCGTTGTTCAGGTCCACGCCGATGATCATGTCGGCGCCGGCAAGCCGGAGACCCTGAATCACGTTGAGGCCGATGCCGCCGAGGCCGAAGACGATGGCCGTCGAGCCGATCTCGACTTTTGCCGTGTTGATGACCGCGCCGACGCCTGTGGTCACGCCGCAGCCGATGTAGCAGATCTTGTCAAAGGGGGCGTCCGGATTGACCTTGGCAACTGCGATTTCCGGCAGCACGGTGAAGTTCGAGAAGGTCGAGCAGCCCATGTAGTGGTGCAGTTTCTCGCCGTTCAGCGAGAAACGGCTCGTGCCGTCCGGCATCAGGCCCTGGCCCTGGGTGGAGCGGATGGCGGTGCACAGATTGGTCTTCTGCGACAGGCAGGACGGGCACGCGCGGCACTCGGGCGTGTAAAGCGGGATCACGTGATCGCCTTTCCTGAGGCTTGTCACGCCGGGGCCGACATCGACCACGACGCCAGCGCCTTCATGGCCAAGAATCGCCGGGAAAATGCCTTCGGGGTCCGCGCCGGAGAGGGTGAACTCATCCGTATGGCAGATGCCGGTCGCCTTCACCTCGATCAGCACTTCGCCTTCGCGTGGACCTTCGAGGTCGACCTCCATGATTTCAAGTGGTTTTCCTGCCTGAACGGCAACAGCGGCGCGGGTTTTCATGGACAATTCTCCTGCAAGTCCGGAATCTACGACGAAAGTCTCGGGCGAAAGTTTCAGGAATTGTTATGTCCCGCAAGCCCGAACCGGCCATAGGATGACGCAATCTGACAAACCCGCTTCGCACGCGACAATTGTGTGAAATGCTTGAGCGGGAGCATGCAAAGCCATAAAACAGAAACAACGTCGCTCGTGGGGGGAAACACCGTTCATGTTCAAGAAGATACTCGTCGCCAATCGCGGTGAAATCGCCTGCCGGGTCATGAAGACAGCGAGGAGGATGGGCATCGCCACCGTTGCGGTCTATTCCGACGCGGATGCGGATGCCGTGCATGTGGAGATGGCGGACGAGGCGGTGCATATCGGCCCGGCCGCCGCCAGTCAGAGCTATCTTCTCGGCGACCGGATCATCGCTGCCTGCAAACAGACAGGCGCGGAGGCCGTGCACCCGGGCTACGGTTTTCTGTCCGAGAATGCTGCTTTCTGTGAGAAGCTCGAAGCAGAGGGCATTGTCTTCATCGGTCCAAAGCCGAAGGCCATTCAGGCCATGGGCGACAAGATCACCTCCAAGAAAATCGCCGCAGAGGCCGGTGTTTCCACGGTCCCCGGTTTCATGGGGCTGATCGAAGATGCCGAACATGCGGTGAAGATTGCCGGTGAGATCGGCTATCCGGTGATGATCAAGGCGTCCGCAGGCGGTGGCGGCAAGGGGATGCGCATCGCCTGGCACGATGAGGAAGCGCGCGAAGGTTTTGCGCGGTCCAGATCGGAGGCGGCGTCATCCTTTGGCGATGACCGGATTTTTATCGAAAAGTTCGTGGAAGAACCGCGGCACATTGAAATCCAGGTGTTGGCCGATGCACAGGGCAACTGCCTCTACCTCGGCGAGCGCGAGTGCTCCATACAGCGCCGCAACCAGAAAGTCGTGGAGGAGGCGCCGTCGCCCTTCCTGGATGCCGAGACGCGCGCGGCCATGGGGGCGCAGTCGGTGGCGCTGGCAAAAGCCGTTGATTATCAGAGCGCTGGCACGGTCGAGTTTATCGTCGACAAGAACCGCAATTTCTATTTTCTGGAAATGAACACGCGCCTTCAGGTGGAGCATCCGGTGACCGAGCTTGTCACCGGCATCGACCTGGTGGAGCAGATGCTGCGGGTGGCGGCAGGCGAGGCGTTGTCCTTCGGTCAGGAGGACATCAAGCTCAATGGCTGGGCCGTTGAAAGCCGCATCTATGCAGAAGACCCGGTGCGTAATTTTCTGCCCTCCATCGGCAGGCTGACCCGCTACCGACCGCCGGAGGAGGGGCGTTTTGGCGATGCCGTGCTGCGCAACGACACGGGGGTAACGGAGGGGTCGGAAATTTCCATGTTCTACGATCCCATGATCGCCAAGCTCTGCACCTGGGCGCCCGAGCGGCTGGACGCGATCAACGCGATGAGCGAGGCACTGGACCGTTTCGTGATCGACGGGATCGAGCACAACGTTCCGTTCCTCGCGGCTCTGATGAGCCATCCGCGCTGGCGCGAGGGGCGTCTGTCGACCGGTTTCATCGCGGAGGAGTTTCCCGACGGGTTTGCACCGCCATCGCCGATGGCAGCCGAGCGCACGGTGCTGGCTGCTGTGGCGCTGGCCGTCGAGCTTCTGCGGCGTGATCGTCTTGACCGGCTGACTGGCCGTCTTGCACCGCATTCGGGCGAACTGAAGCGCGACTGGGTGGTGCGGCTGGACGATGACTATCTGTCCGTCAGCCTTGTCGAGGGCATGATCTCGATCCCGCTGGAAATGGACATACGCATTGGCGATGCCGACCCGGTGACCGTGCGCTCGTCCTGGCGTCCGGGTGAGCCTGTCTGGGAGGGCGAGGTTAATGGCCGCACGGTTGCGGTTCAGGTTCGGCACATCCTGAATGGTGTGAGGCTTGCATGGCAGGGCGTCTCTGCCGATGCTCGCGTTATGCTGCCGCGTATCGCCGAGCTTGACCGGTTGATGCCCGTGCGCGAAGCGCCTGATACGTCGAAGATGCTGCTTTGCCCGATGCCCGGGCTGGTCGTGTCCATCGCCGTTGCCGAGGGGCAGGAAGTCAAGGCGGGTGAAACCCTCGCCGTTGTCGAAGCGATGAAAATGGAGAATGTCCTGCGCGCCGAGCGCGACGGGATGGTGGCAAAGATCAATGCCGCGCCTGGCGACAGCCTCGCCGTGGATGCGGTCATCATGGAATTCGAATAGGAGCCTTCCCAAAATGGCGGAGAACGAAAAGCGGGCAGCGGTGCTGTTCGACCTCGACGGCACGCTGACGAACCCGTTCGCCGGCATTTCCAACGGAATCCGCCACGCGATGGAAAAGATGGGGCACAGGCGCCCGACGATGATGCCATCCGCTCCCATATAGGGCCACCATTGCAGGTGACCTTTGCCGCCTTTCTCGAGACGGACGACGAGGCACGCATCTGGGAGGCTGTGGGGCACTACCGCGAGCGTTATCAACGGGTTGGGAAATTCGAGAACGAGATCATACCAGGCATCAAGGACGTGCTCGCTCATTGCGTGGAGTCGGGGTATTTCCTGTCGCTTGCGACATCTAAGCTGGAGTCTTACAGCCGGGACATTCTCGCTCATTTCGGCCTTTCGGAATATTTCGATGCGGTCCATGGCTCAGCACCCGATGGTACCAATGCCGACAAGGCTGACCTGATCCGGCATATTCTGGCAAGCGAGCCGATTGAGGCTGCCAATGCCGTGATGATCGGTGACCGACTGCACGATGTTGCCGGCGCCAGGGCAAACGGGGTGCCCGCAATCGGTGTGTTGTGGGGCTTTGGTGACAGAGCTGAACTGGAAAAGGCGGGCGCGTTGGCCGTCGTCGAGCGGCCTTCAGACCTTGCCTCTGCCATTGAGGGCGTTCTCGCCGCTGAGCCGATCTTACCTTCATAAAGCCGTGTGCTGCCGCCTGCGGGCCTTTACCCGTTCAGCTCGATGCGGAACAATAAGGCGTTGAGTCTTCAGAAACCGAGCGGCAGCAGTTCATGGCGAGCGACAGGCGTTTGCGCGATCCGATCTTCGCGGCAGCGGAGCGTGAGAAAAACAGGCCCGAGCGCCCCTTCATCCATCTGAGGGTGCACTCGGCCTATTCGCTGCTCGAAGGTGCGTTGCCGCTTGGCAAGATCATCGGCCATGCGCTGAAGGACGAAGCGCCGGCCATCGCCATCACCGACACCAACAATCTGTTCGGCGCGCTTGAGTTCTCGCAGAAAGCTTCCAAGGAAGGGCTGCAGCCGATCGTCGGCTGTCAGCTTGATTGTGCGTTTGAGGATGCGCTGGCGGAAAGCCGCCGCGGCAACAGTCGAAAGGGCGGTTCCCAATATGAGCCGCTGGTTCTGATTGCCGCGACCGGGGAAGGCTACTCCAATCTCGTCCGACTGGTTAGCCGGGCCTATCTGGAAAACGAGCCAGGTGCGGCCACCCACATCACCACCGAATGGCTGACCGAGCTTTCCGGAGGCATTATCTGCCTGAGCGGTGGTCCGCGTGGCCCGATTGGGGCTGCGCTGAAGGCCGACCGCCCGGAGGTGGCCGAGCAGCGTCTTCTGTTCCTGAAAGAGTGTTTTGGCAACCGGCTCTATGTGGAGCTGGAGCGTTTTGAAGGCTATGACCGGGCCCTGGAGGCGGCCGCTGTCGAGCTTGCCTACAAGCATGAATTGCCGCTGGTTGCCACCAATGAGGCGTTTTTCCCCGCCCGTGACGACTTTGAGGCTCATGACGCGCTGATCGCCATCGCCGAAGGCGCGGTCATCGCCATGGATGATCGTCGGCAACTCACGCCGGACAATTATCTGAAGAGCCAGGCCGAAATGGCACGGCTCTTTTCCGACCTGCCCGAGGCCATCGACAACACCATCGAGATCGCCCGGCGCTGCTCCTATTTTACGCAGACGCATCCGCCGATCCTGCCGCGCTTTACGGGGGCCGACGCCGCCGACGCCGAGGCCGCTCTTCAAGCCGAAGCCGATGAATTGCGGCGGCAGGCTCATGAGGGGCTGGAACGCCGGATCGAAACGCAGGGGCTGGCGGAAGGTTACACGCGCGAGACCTATGTGGAACGGCTCGATTACGAGCTCGGCATTATCGAACGCATGAAGTTTCCGGGCTACTTCCTGATCGTTTCGGACTTCATCAAATGGGCCAAGGCGCAGGACATTCCCGTGGGACCGGGACGTGGTTCGGGTGCCGGCTCGCTGGTGGCCTATGCGCTGACGATTACGGATGTGGATCCGCTGCGGTTCTCGCTGCTGTTCGAGCGCTTTCTCAATCCCGACCGCGTGTCGATGCCCGACTTCGATATCGATTTTTGTCAGGACCGCCGCGAAGAGGTGATCCGCTACGTGCAGGAGAAGTACGGCCGCGATCAGGTGGGGCAGATCATCACCTTCGGTACGCTGCAGGCCCGCGCCGTGCTGCGCGATGTCGGTCGCGTGCTGCAGATGCCCTACGGACAGGTGGACAGGCTCTGCAAGATGGTACCGTCCAATCCGGCCAATCCGACACCATTGCCGAAGGCCATCGAGGACGAGCCGCGTTTTGCCGAGGAGGTGGAGAAGGAGCCGATTGTCGGTACGCTTCTCGACTATGCCCAGAAACTCGAGGGCCTTTACCGCCACGCCTCCACACACGCCGCCGGCATCGTGATCGGTGACCGGCCGCTGTCGGAACTGGTGCCGATGTATCGAGACCCGCGGTCCGACATGCCGGTCACCCAGTTCAACATGAAATGGGTCGAGCAGGCGGGACTGGTCAAGTTCGACTTTCTTGGCCTGAAAACGCTGACGGTTCTGGAAACGGCGGTGAAGCTCATTCGCCGGCGCGGGATCGAGATCGACCTGTCGCGCATTCCGCTGGACGATCCGGACACTTACGCCATGCTTTCGCGCGGTGAGACAGTCGGCGTGTTCCAGGTAGAATCGGCGGGCATGCGCAAGGCGCTGATCGGCATGAAGCCGGACCGCGTAGAGGACATCATCGCCCTTGTGGCGTTGTATCGTCCCGGTCCGATGGAGAACATTCCCACCTACAATGCGCGCAAGCATGGTGAAGAGGAGATTGCCTCGATCCATCCCAAGATCGACCACCTGGTAAAGGAGACGCAGGGCGTTATCGTCTACCAGGAGCAGGTGATGCAGATCGCGCAGGAGCTCGCCGGCTACACGCTCGGACAGGCCGATCTTCTACGTCGTGCGATGGGCAAGAAGATCCGCGCCGAAATGGAAAAGCAGCGGGGCATCTTCGTGAAGGGGGCGACCGAGCGCGGCGTTTCCAAACAGCAGGCCGATTTCATTTTCGACCTTCTGGCCAAGTTCGCCGACTACGGCTTCAACAAGTCGCATGCGGCCGCCTATGCCATCGTCTCTTATCAGACGGCCTATCTGAAGGCGCATTACCCGGTCGAGTTCCTGGCCGCGTCCATGACATACGACATGGCCAATACGGACAAGCTCAACGACTTCCGGCGCGACGCCATGCGGCTCGGTATCGAGGTGGTTTCGCCTTCGGTTCTGACATCGCATCGCCCGTTCGAAGTGGGCGAGAACAGGATTTATTATGCCCTGGCCGCGATCAAGGGCGTTGGCGACGCTGCGGTCGAGCACATCGTCGAAAAACGCAACGAGAAGCAGTTCGAGAGCCTTGAGGATTTCTGCGCCCGCATTGACCCGAAGATTGTTGGAAAGCGCGTCTTCGAAAGTCTCATCCAGGCCGGTGCTTTCGACTGTTTCGGACACGATCGCGCGGCTCTCTTTGGCGGCATCGACCGATTGATGGGCATGGCAGCACGCGCTGCGGAAGATGCCGCGATGGGGCAGGGCGACATTTTCGGGATGTCGGGTGGCGGCGAGCCACAGACAATACACCTGCCGACGGTCGAGCCATGGCCGGCTGCCGACAAACTTCACCGCGAGTTCCAGGTTGTCGGCTGTTATCTCTCGGCGCATCCGCTGGATGAATATGCAGAGATTCTGGAAAAGATGCGGGTGCAGAACTGGGGGGATTTCCAGGCTGCCGTGAAGCGTGGTGCCAGTGCCGGCCGCCTTGCCGGCACCGTTACGTCCAAACAGGAACGGCGCACGCGCACCGGCAACAAGATGGGCATCATCCAGCTTTCCGATGCTACGGGACAGTATGAGGCGGTGTTGTTCTCCGAGGCACTGGCGCAGTACCGCGACCTTCTGGAAGCAGGCTCCTCGGTGGTGATCATGGTGGGCGCAGAGAACAGGCCGGAAGGCGTCAATCTTCGTATCCAGGCCGTGCAGTCCCTGGAGGAAGAGGCCTGCCGCATGCAGAAGGCGTTGCGCATCTATCTGCGCGACCCGAAGCCGCTGGCCGCAATCTCATCGCAACTGACACAGCGCGGTGACGCCCAGGTCAGCCTCGTCGTCATCAAGGAAGGCGGGCAGGGCGAGATCGAGGTCGGTCTGCCCAACCGATACCGCATTTCGCCACAGATCGCTGCCGCCATGCGGGCGGTCCCCGGGGTCGTCGAGGTCGAACTCGTTTAGAGTCAGGACCTCGGCTGGCGGGCGAAATGTTCTGCAACTTCTGATCGTTGTTTTGTGCGGCATTTGTGATTAGAAGGCCCGATTGTTTGATTCATATTCGAGGATTTTGTTGTGACTTCTTTGAAAACGGCGGCCGCGAGCCGTGAAGCGCCTGATCACCTCGGGTTTTCCTTCACCGGACGGGCGCTGGAGTATTTCGGTATCTGGATTGTCAACCTTTTGCTGTCGATCATTACGCTTGGAATCTACACCGCCTGGGCGAAGGTGCGGCGTCTGCGCTATTTTTACGGAAACACCTGGCTCGACGGCCACAATTTCGAGTATCACGCCCGTCCGGTCAAAATCCTGATCGGGCGCATTATCGTCGTGGCGCTTCTGGTCGCCTATAATCTCCTGGTCAGCATTTCCCCGATTTTCGGCCTCCTGATCATTCTTTATCTGCTGGCTTTTCCCTGGCTCCTCAACAAGTCCATGGCGTTCAACGCGCGGATGACCAGCTATCGCAATGTGCGGCTCAATTTCCGTGGGTCCTATTGGGGCGCGTTTCTGGCATTCGTGATCATGCCGATCGTGGCGCTCCTGACGGCGGGCCTGCTCTTCCCTCTCGCTTCCAAGCTGTCCAACGACTATATCGGCCGTCATCTTGGATATGGTTCGGCCCGGTTTGAAACACGGGCGCCACTCAAGGCTCTCTATGGCAATCTGGGTGCGACGATCCTGTTCGTCATCATGGTCACCCTGGTGTGTGCCGGGATCGGTTTTCTCGTCGGTTCATCGCTTGTCACCGCTGGAAACATGATGCAGGGCGGTGGTGACGAACTCCTGGATGTGCTGACCTTCGGGCCGGTCACCGGGGCACTCATCGGCGGGTATATCGCGCTCGCGCTTGCCTATCTTTTCTATGCCGCAGGTGTGCGCAATATCGCTTATAATCATACCGTTCTGGACGGTCAGCATCACCTGACTTCCAGTGTGAACCGTATGCGTTATGTGTGGATTCTGGTTTCAAACCTGTTTGCCACGATCCTGTCCCTCGGGCTTCTGCGGCCCTGGGCCGCGATCCGCACGTGGCGCTATCTGGTGAGCAGCACGGGTCTTCTGGCCGCGGGACCGCTCGATCATTTCGTCGACGAAGCCGCACCTGAAGGCAATGTGGGCGCGGCAGAGTTTTTCGATATCGAAGGTATCGATTTCGGGCTTTAGCCCGGTGCGCCATGCGGTGGCGCGGGGAACGGTCGGATCATGATTGACGGACGCTATTTTCCGCCAGGGTCATCACGCGCTGTCGCGGCCAGCCTCGCCGGCGGGCCGGGGCGGCTCGCGCTGAAACGGGAAGACGAGCCGCAGGCGCAGGCGGTGGTTCTGATGTCGGTCTCCGATCCCCTGGCCGGCGTTCCACGCAAGCTCACATTTGCCGATGGCGGCGTTTTTGAAGCGCCGCTTGAAGCCGATGTGGATGGTTTCCTGAACATGGGCGGGAGCTTCTTTGCGCGTCTGACAAGGCTCGAGGCCAATCTCGGTCTGGTGGCTGCAGCGGCTGTTGTCACCATCGGCCTCGTATTTGCGATTTACCGGTTCGGTATTCCGCTTCTGGCATCCGGTGCTGCGGCGATCACGCCACCGCCCATCGTGGCCGCGATGGACCGCGGGACGCTGGAAACGGTGGACCGGGTGGTCTTCTCTCCATCGGAACTGGACGAGGGACGAAAGCAAGAACTGCAGGCCATGTTCGATGAACTGGCAGGTTTTGCGGACGATGCGGGGCCGGCGCTGAAACTGCAGCTGCGCCGGGGCGGTGCCATCGGTGCGAACGCGCTGGCGCTGCCTGGCGGAACGATCGTCGTTACCGACGAGCTTGTCGCGCTTGCGGCATCTGACGACGAGATCGCCGGCGTGATTGCGCATGAGATTGGCCATGTACGCGAACGACACTCGCTGCAGCAAATCTATCGGGTTTTGGGAATCGGCTTCATGGTCGGCCTGATTGGCGGTGACGCGAGCCAGTTGGTAGACGATGTGGTGACACAGGCGAGTGCGCTGCAGACACTCGTCTATTCTCGCGAGTTTGAGACCCATGCCGATCTTTACAGCGTTGCACTCATGGCCCGGGCGGGGCGCGATCCACTCGCGTTCGTGGATCTGCTTGACCGGATCGTGAGGGCGGCCGGTGGCTCAGATGAAACCGGCTGGCTGGCGACACATCCAGGCACCAAGGACCGGCGTGAGGCCGTCCGCAAGCGCGTTAAGGAACTTGGTGAGGCAGGGGAAACGGCCAGAAACTGACTGTGCCCGTGCCGCGCCGTCCATCTCAGTCGTCACCGTCTCGCTGTGGCGGTCCAGCCTTTCCGTGACCGAACGTGTAGCCGGTTTCCACCGCCTGTTTGCCGAATTTTTCACGCAGGCTGTCCATGGCGCCTTCGGCAAGTGCACGCTTGTGGGAAAGACGGTCGACCAGATCGGGCGGGTCGGCCTTGGCCGCATCCGTCAGGTCACTCACACCGATGCCGAGGAGGCGAAAGCGTGTGCCATCGATTTCGCGCTTCAGCAGGTCGAGGCCGGTGTGGAAGATGCGGTCGGCCAATCGCGTCGGATCGCCCAGCTGCCGGTTGCGCGTACGGATGCGGAAATCGGTGGTTTTGAGCTTGAGGACGATCGTGCGTCCGGCGATGTCGGCCTTCTTGAGGCGGGCGGATACGCGTTCGGAGAGCGCGCGCAGCACCGGCACCAGGTCTTCGGCGCGGGACAGATCGACATTGAACGTGGTTTCGGAGGAGACGCTTTTTGCCTCGCTGCGCGGTTTCACGCTGCGCTCGTCCATCCCGCGCGAGAGGTGGTAAAGGCGGTCTCCCATCGTGCCATAGCGACGCATCAGATCGTTGCGTTCCATGGTCTGTAGCTGGCCGATCGTGTGCAGCCCGTCTCTGGCGAGCGTAGCGGTAAAGGCTTTGCCCACGCCCCAGATCAGGGTGACGGGCTGCCGGGAAAGAAAGAAGAATGCTTCCGCTTTACCAATCACCGAAAAGCCTCTCGGCTTGTCGATATCAGAGGCGACCTTGGCCAGGAATTTGCAGTAGGAAAGACCAACCGAGACTGTAATGCCGACCTCTTCTTCCACTTGGCGCGCAAAGCGGGCGAGCACCATGGCGGGAGGCGCGCCGTGCAGTTTTTCCGTGCCGGAAAGATCGAGAAAGGCTTCGTCGATGGACAGCGGCTCGACCATGGGGGTGAGCACTTCCATCATCGAGCGGACCTGTCGTCCCACTCGGACGTATTTTTCCATATCCGGCTTGATCACCACTGCTTCAGGGCAGGCTTCCAGTGCCTTGAACATGGGCATGGCCGAGCGCACCCCGTTGATGCGGGCGATATAGCACGCGGTCGAAACCACCCCCCTTTTTCCACCGCCAATGATGACGGGCCTGTCGCGCAGCTCCGGATTGTCACGCTTCTCGACGGCGGCGTAGAAGGCGTCGCAATCGATATGTGCTAGGAACAGATTCTCCAGTTCCGCATGTGCAAGCATGCGTGGGCTGCCGCACGACCGGCAACGCTTGGACGCAGTCTGCGCCGGGGTCAGGCAGTCACGGCAAAGGCCGTGCGGGAGGGCGTTGACAGGCATGGTATATCATGTGAACATAAAGTGAACATGCATCTTACTGGAAATGGCATCGGGGCACAAGCTGCGGTGTGGAGGAGGCTGAGGTGAGCTATCAAGTCGCGCCTCTGTCGCCGGAGTTGTGGCCGGCGTTCGAGGATCTGTTTGGCAGGCAGGGGGCCTGCTATGGATGCTGGTGCACGCATTTTCGCCTGCCGCCGGCCGTGCGGCGCGAGAACAACCGCGAGCGTAACAAAGACCACATAAAGGCGCGGATCGAGGCTGGTCCGCCTCCCGGACTTCTTCTGGTTGAGGGCGGTCGCGCCGATGGCTGGATGCAGATCGGCCCGCGCGGCGACGTTCCTGAGTGGAACAACAGGGGGCGTGTTTCGGCGCCCGTGGAGGATGGCGATGACCGGGATTCGACGGTCTGGGCAATCTCCTGCTTTTTCCTGCGTCCTTCAGCGCGCCGTAAAGGGCTGTCGCACCACTTGGTGGCCGCCGGGATCGAGTACGCCCGAGTTGAGGGAGCCCGTTTTCTGGAAGCCTGTCCGATAACCCACTCCAGGGATACGCGCTCCATTGGCCTCTTTGTCGGATCGACGCGGGTTTTTGAGAGGGCGGGATTTGAAGCGGTTCTGGAGCGTAAGGCAGGGCGCCCGCTGATGCGGTTTATCCTGTGACACCGCGTGCCATGCGGTGCCGCGGTTACACCAGGACGGACACGCGGCGATTTAGAGCTTTAGCGAGCGGGCGATTTTTTCGCCGGCCTCTTTCCAGTGCTCTACCACCGTTATCCCCTGCGGGATCGGAGGCATGAGCGCGCGGACGGAATTGTCGGCCATGAGGTGAAAAAGATGCGCGTCCACGACCGTGTCGCGTACGGAGACGAGGTTGTAATACATGTCATCGACGAAGGCGACGGGGCGCGGATGGTCGCCACGCAGGCGCTTGATCGCGGGGCCCTTGGCGCGTTCAGTGGTCAACAGCGGATAGCGCATTTCAAACTGGTCGAGCAGGGCGCGGCGTGTCTGCCGATAGCGGTGCGGCATGGCGGTAAGGAGCACCACCTGGCTCGCCCTGGACAGGCGTGCAATGGTTTCCGAAGCGTCTTCGGCGAGCTTCTGCCAGTCGTGCTGGACCTCGAAGAACGCATCAACAAGCTGAGCGACCGTTTCATTGTCCACGCGCTGACCGGATGAAAGGTCGGCTACGTTTCCGTTCAGGCCAAAGCTCTCCAGCTTCAGTTCAAAGCCACGGGTGCGCAGATATTCCGGAAACGGCCTGATGAATTCCAGGATCACATCGTCCACATCGAGCACAAGCAGGGGCTGGTTGCTGAGTGAAAGCTCATCAATCTGCCGGGCGGTTTCCGGGTCAATCGTCATATGTCGCTGTCCAAAGTCGTGTCAGGGCTGAATGTCGTAGGACGTGTTGCCGTGGGGCAGGGCGGAGGGTGCCTGCGCCACAATCCGGGGAGCAATGCCGTTTTCCTCGGAAAAGCGCAACAGGGTCGGTTCATGTGCAAGGATGAATTGCAGAACACCGGTCAGAAATCCTGGTTCAGCAGCGGCGGCGCGGATCTGGTTTGCCTCGATACCGGTGAGGGAGAGAAACCGCGGCAGGAGCTGGTCGTCTGCGGCTATGAATGCCAGGGCGGAAACGGCTATGGCTTCGGCTTCCTCTCGTTGCATGGTCCTTCTCTCCAATCGATGTCAGGAATGGTCCGCGGCATTTTCCGTGAGACGAATTGCGCGCAAATCCAGGGCCGCTATGCTGTAAAGCTACGATTCGCGGGCGCCCATTACCGATTCATAAATCAAATCGTGCAAGGGTGGCGTCTGAAATTTCGCTGTCTGACGTGCTCCCGGCAGGGCCGGGTCAAATGCGAAGGCAGCGGGGTTGAGTGGGACGGGGTGTGATGTCGAAGAAAGTCATGATCGTCGAAGACAACGAGCTCAACATGAAGCTCTTTCGCGATCTCATCGAGGCGAGCGGTTACGATACGGTGCGCACCCGTGATGGGTTGCATGCGCTGGAGCTCGCGCGTGAGCACCGCCCCGACCTGATCCTGATGGACATTCAGTTGCCGGAGGTTTCCGGACTTGAGGTCACGAAATGGCTCAAGCAGGACGATGACCTGCACACCATTCCTGTCATCGCGGTAACGGCCTTTGCCATGAAAGGCGATGAGGAGCGCATCCGCCAGGGCGGCTGCGAAGCCTATATCTCCAAGCCGATTTCCGTGCCGAGTTTCATCGAAACGATCAAATCCTATCTGGGGGATGCCTGATGCTGCGGACGGCTTCCCGAAGCCCTTCGTGAGGAGCCGGTCATGACCGCGCGCATTCTGGTTGTCGACGACGTCCCGTCCAATGTGAAGCTTCTCGAAAGCCGGTTGCTGGCGGAGTATTTCGAGGTTGTCTGTGCGCATAGCGGTGCGGAAGCCCTGAAAATCTGTGCCGGCGGCAAGGTGGATGTCGTTCTGCTGGACGTCATGATGCCCGGGATGGATGGCTTCGAGGTTTGCCGCAGGCTCAAGTCAAATGCCGCCACACAGCATATTCCCGTTGTGATGGTGACAACGCTGGGCGAAACATCCGACCGCGTGCGGGGGCTGGAAGCGGGTGCCGATGACTTTCTGTCCAAACCCGTCGATGACCTTCAATTGGTGACACGGGTGAAAAGCCTCGTGCGGCTGAAAATGCTGACGGATGAACTGCGGCTGCGGACGGAGACAGCGGAGAACGCCGGTTTCGAGCCGGGACTGGAGGAGGATCGGCGCGATTTACCCGCCATCCTGCTGATTGACGAGGCTCCCCATTCGTCCGCTGCGATGGCGGCCATGCTGCGGGGGCATTTTTCTCTTGATGTGGAAGACGATCCGCAGGCCGGTCTCTTTCGCGCCGCCGAAGGTGGTTATGAATGCGTTCTCGTGACCTCCAGCTACGCGACCTATGATCCGCTGCGGCTCTGCGCCCAGTTACGCGCGCTGGACCGCACCCGGTTTCTGCCGGTGATGCTGGTGGTCGACCAGGACGAGGGGGCGATGGTCGCGCGGGCGCTGGAACTCGGGGTGAATGATTACATCGTTCGTCCGGTTGACCAGCAGGAGCTTCAGGCTCGCCTGCGCACGCAACTGCGCCGCAAGCGCTACAATGACCGCCTGCGCTCGAGTGTCAGCCAGAGTTTTCGGATGGCCGTGACAGACCCTCTGACGGGGCTTCACAACCGCCGCTATCTCGACGCGCATCTGCCGAAGCTTCTGGCGCGGGCCGTTGCGCGTAGGCGCCCCCTGTCGGTGATGATGGCCGACATAGATCTCTTCAAGGCGATCAACGATCGCTGGGGGCACCCGAGCGGCGATGATGTGCTGCGCGAATTCGCCGACCGCTTGCGTCAGAACATCCGGGGCATCGATCTGATCTGCCGTTTCGGGGGGGAAGAGTTCGTTGTTGTAATGCCGGATACCGAGCGTGACATGGCCGAAATGGTGGCAGAGCGTCTGCGGGTTGCCATAGCGAGCGAGCCCTTCACGGTCGATGGCGGCAAGAACGCGATCGCCGTTACAACCAGCGTCGGTGTGGTCGGTTGTGCGGGGGGCAATGGCGACCCCGCCGATCTTCTGAAGCACGCCGATGCCGCGCTCTACGATGCGAAAAGCAAAGGGCGCAATCGCGTGGTGGCCTCTGCGGCCTGAGGCCGGGGTATGCCCATATCGTGAATGCGCGCGGCAGACAGGCGCCGTGCCCCGTGTGCCTGGATCACACCACTGCCAGCGCACGGGTAGTCGTGCAGCACGAAAGAGTGATGACCCACTCCACCAATTAGGGGCTGACGAAACGCAAGGCGCACGCCATATTTAACCCTAACGTCAGGGAGTTGGCGGGAATGGTTAAGTAAGTGTTGATTTTCTGACCGCCCTGCGCAAATCTCTCGACCGACAGGGGCGGGCTTCAGGGCATGGCGTTTATCGCCGGGCTGCCGCCTCGAGATACCCCATGATGCTCAGGTCCGCCGCATCTCCTGGGTCCGTGGGGTTGGCCGGCCGGCGCTGGTTTATAGTGGCCTCCTCGTACCGCTGCCAGTTTGCCGACCGGCCCCCGATTTCTTCCCGTCGAACAGGCATTTTCAACCTGCATGGCTGGCCGATCGTTCCGGACGGCCTTCAAAGCTTATGGGTTCGGAGCATCTTGCAGACAGGTGGATACACCTGGCGTCCGCATAGATGTGGAGAAGCAGACAGATGGAGCGCAATGGCGTTTCCGTGAAACGGCAAGCTGCCTCAGGAACACAAACAAAAACGCCGCCCGAGGGCGGCGTTCCGATAAGGCACGGCGAAACCGTATCTATTTGATCTTGGTTTCCTTGAACTCCACATGCTTCTTGGCAATGGGGTCGTATTTCCGCTTGGTCATCTTGTCGGTCATCGTGCGGCTGTTCTTCTTCGTGACGTAGAAGAAGCCCGTGTCCGCCGTCGACTGGAGCTTGATCTTGATGGTCGTGGCCTTCGCCATGTCTGTCGTCCGTTTCTGGTGGTTTATCGGTCGCGCGAAAGCAGAATCTCTCCACCAGCGCTTATAGAGTCTGGCGGACACATAAAGGGAACTCGCGGAAAGTCAAGCCGGGGTGTGCGAGAGATGGACGCTCGTGCGACGCAACCGGCCTGTCTTCCCACCTCCGTCACAAATGCCAAAAGCCGAAGAGGCTGAAACCTTGGTCGCTGATCTCAAAGGTTCGTCCGCTACAGGGTTTGATGAGAGATTGGTTCTGGAATGTTCGGTGTTCCGCGCTGATTGCTGCGGGAATGTTATTTTTGTATAAATTTATTAAGAAATAGTTTTTCCCAAAATTATGGGAAATATAATATGAAAATATTTATTAAGCCATCAAGATTTAAATTTATAAGCAGTCTTTCCTTGATCTGCTGCAAGGCCTTTGCCTTTTTGGCTGTCCTTTTTGGAATGCTGGGCGGTGATGCGCCTGCTCAAACTCTGCCTGATTTTGGAACGTGCGATTCCCGCATGTGGCTGTCACAGGGAAGTCGGACCAGTCTCAACGCAATCAATACCTCAACGAATCCGTTCACTTTTGTGAATCAAGGAAGTGTGACCTTCCCATATAATGGCACTGCCTTTAATCCCGTGGATAATTATGGATATGCGGTGAATAATGGATCTCCAATACTTTATAGGATTGGATCTAATACGGCGACTGAAAATCTTGGGACAATATCTGGTGTGCCATCTACTTTAAGAGTTAATACTGGTGAGATATCTGATGATGGATCATATTATGTGTATGGCAGAACGCATGATAGATATATATATAAAGTAGATATTCCTACCAAGACAGCTACAAGAATTACTTTAAGTAGAAGTGTTTTTCTCTCAGATATGGCGTGGTCGAATGGACTTCTTTATTCCAAGGAAGGGAACTCACGCCAACTCATATCCATCAATCCTGTGACAGGAGCGGTTACCAATGTCGGTGATACCGGGCTCTCCGCAAGCAGCGTCTTTGGGGCAATGTTCGGTGCACCCAATGCCGTGTATGGCTCGGGGAATGCTGGAGAGGGCTTCTATGAATTTGATCTGACCTCAGGCCGGGCAACACGCATTTCGAATTCCCCGGGTTCGTCAGTCAATGATGGTATGAAGTGCGCAACCACGAAGCTCAGTTTCCCCGCGGACATCTCAATTTCGAAGACGGATGGCCAGGAGGCTTATACGCCGGGCGAAGACGTGACCTATCAGATACTGGTGACGAATAACGGTCCATTTGGCGCGACCGATATCGGAGTGGATGATCCTCTGCCGGCTGGAATCACATCGGCGAGCTGGACGTGTACCGGTTCCGGCGGGGGCACTTGTGATGTTACGAGCGGAACCGGCGAGCTCGACAATGAGACGGTCAGTCTTCCGGTAGGAGGGACGGCAACCTACAACTATACAATGTCCGTACCTTCGGATTTTTCTGGCGACCTGACCAATGTGGCGAGGCTGAGGCTTCCCGACACGATCATAGACAATACTCCGCCTGACAATAACGATAGCGACACTGACCGCGAAGCTTCGGTGTCGATTGTCAAGGAGGCAACGCATGACGACGCCAATGGTAACGGCAAAGCTGATATTGGTGAGGTAATCAACTACGACTTTATAGTTGAGAATACTGGCGACGTCCCGCTGACCAACATTGAGGTGACAGATCCAAAGGCGACGATCTCAGGGAGCCCTATCGCGTCCCTGGCGGCGGGAGGTGTCGATTCGGAGTCTGTGAAGGGGGTCTACGAGATCACCGAAGCAGATCTGGTAGCAGGCAGCGTTGACAACGTCGCCTCGGCAAACGCGAAGGATCCGGATGGTGACGATGTCACCAAACAATCCCGCCCACCAGATGGTGAAGAGGGTGATTCAACGAGCATCGAAACGCCGCTGGAGGGTGACTACGACTTCGTCAAGGAAGCCGAGCATATCGACGCGAACGGCAATGGATTGATCGATGCCGGGGAAGTTATCAGCTACCAGTTTATCGTTGAGAATACCGGCAATGCTCCGCTTACCAATATAGAGGTGACGGATGCACGGGCGGATGTGACAGGCAGCCCACTCGCCGGCCCGCTGGGCCCCGGTGAGAAGGACGACGAGAGCGTTAAGGGGAGCTACGTCGTCACGCAGGCGGATATCGATGCGGGTGATCTCGACAATGTCGCCTCGGCGAACGCAAAGCTGCCCAATGGCGACGATCTGCCCAAGGATTCGCGTCCACCCGATGGGGACGAGGGGGATCCGACCAATCCACCCGGTGGGCTGGACAAGGTGTCCGACTACGACTTCGTTAAAGAAGCGGAGCATGACGACGCCAACGGGAACGGGGTGATCGATGCCGGTGAGGTGATCACCTACAATTTCACGGTGGAGAACACGGGCAACACGACGCTGACCGATGTTGAGGTGACGGATTCGAAAGCGACGATCACGGGCAGCCCGATCTCAATCCTAAGGCCTGCCGAGGTCGACGATGAAACTGTGAAGGGCACGTACACGGTGACCCAGGCTGATGTTGATGCCGGCGGCGTGGACAATGTTGCAGATTCGCGCGGGAAAGATCCCGACGGCGAGGACATTGATCGTCAGTCGCGTCCGCCATCGGGCAATCCCGGCGACCCGACCCCACTACCTATCGAGCCGAATGGCGACTACGACTTCGTCAAGGAAGCCGAGCATATCGACGCGAACGGCAATGGATTGATCGATGCCGGGGAGGTGATCAGCTACCAGTTTATCGTTGAGAACACCGGCAATGTTTCGCTTACCAATATAGAGGTGACGGATGCGCGGGCGGATGTGACAGGCAGCCCACTCGCCGGCCCGCTTGGCCCAGGTGAGACGGACGACGAGAGCGTTAAGGGGAGCTACGTCGTCACGCAGGCTGATATCGATGCGGGCGATCTCGACAATGTCGCCTCGGCGAACGCAAAGCTGCCCAATGGCGACGACCTGCCTAAGGATTCGCGTCCACCCGATGGGGACGAGGGGGATCCGACCAATCCACCCGGTGGGCTGGAAACAGTGTCCGACTACGATTTTGTCAAAGCAGCGGAGCACGACGACGCCAACGGGAACGGGTTTGCCGATGCAGGCGAGGTGATCAACTACACGTTTACGACCGTGAACACGGGAAACACGACACTGACAGACATTGCCGTGACCGATGACAAGGCAGAGATTACCGGTAGTCCCATAGCCTCTCTAGCGCCTGGCATGAGCAATTCCGATGTCAAGGGTACGCATGTCATCACCCAGGACGACATTGATGCAGGCTCATTTTCGAACACGGCAACTGCGGTAGGCAAGGACCCCAAGGGTGAGGATGTAGTCAAAGAGGCGCGTCCTCCAGATGGTGAGCCGGGTGACTCGACGGTCATTCCATTTGCCACAAACCCGGCGGTGGAGCTCGAACTGGTGAGCGAGTGGACGGACACGAATGGAAACGGGTTTCCGGATCCCGGTGAGCCGGTGGTGTATTCATTTCTGGTCCGGAACACTGGCAATGTGACACTGGAGAATCTTTCGATTGCTTCGCTTGATCTGGAGACGGAGGGTGGAGGGGTACCCGCGAAATCCATACCTGTTCCGAACGGTACGATTGCTAGTCTGCCACCGTCCGGTGAGCATGATTCCCTGCCCAGCGTTTCCTATCCTTTGACGCAGGCCGATATTGACGCTGGCGGTGTTGTTGCAAAGACGAGCGTTAATGGACAGGCACGCGATGGCACCCCGGTGACGGACGCGTCTGACGATCCGGTTGAGACTGCTGACATCGATACTGAAGATGATGGTGAGCCGGATGATCCCACGCCCACCCCTCTGCCGCAAGTTGCTGCTCTAGGGCTGGAGAAGACCGGAGTGTTTCAGGTTGAGGGCCGGCTTGCGGAGCCCGGCGACACCATTGTCTACACGCTGACCGCGATCAATGAGGGCAATGTAACCGCGTCCAATGTCACGCCTGCCGACCCAGGGCCGTGGTTCGGCGGGCTGCCTGGTAGCGGATCGCTATCATCATTCTCTCCGCCCACTGCCGACCTTGGAGCGACTGAAAGCGCAACGTTCACCGCGACATACACCGTGACGCAGGCTGATATCGATGCAGCACAAGGGCTAGAGGACGGTATCAAGAACTCGGCAACGGTTTCTGGTTCCGGTCCGGAAGGGCAGCCGGTGCTTTCCCCCGTGGCGGAGGCTGCAGTGGACCTGCCTGGCTATGCGATAAGCAAAATGACGCCGCTGGCGGAGGTTCGTCGGGGTGGCCGCGTACCCTATACGATCAATGTGAAGATGCTCGGTTCCGTTGGCGAAAGCGCGGTCAACATTATCGATATGACGCCCTCCGGCCTGACTTTCGTGCGGGGAACCGCCATGCTCGACGGCAGTGCGGTCGAACCCAAAGTGGATGGGCGGAAGCTGACATTCGAGAATGTTACGCTGCCGACCGACGAGGCGATCGTTATCGAGCTTGATCTCGCAGTAACGGGAGCTGCGAAACCTGGCGAGTATGTAAATCAGGCGTGGGTGGAGACGCCCGATGGCACCATGGTGTCGCGCGTTGCGGCCGCTGTAGTGGAAGTGGTGGTGGAAGCGCTGTTCGATTGCGGCGATATTCTGGGCAAGGTGTTCGACGACAGGAACCGCAACGGGTATCAGGACAAGGGTGAGCCGGGGCTGCCGGGCGTGCGAGTTGCGACGGTGAAAGGGCTTCTGCTCACGGCGGACGACCATGGGCGCTTCCATGTGGCCTGTGCGGATCTTCCCGACCAGAGGATCGGCACGAGCTATATCATGAAACTTGATTCGCGTTCGCTGCCATCGGGGTATCGTCTGACGACGGAGAACCCGCGCGTTGTCCGGTTGACAGCCGGTAAGGCATCGGAATTCCTTTTCGGTGCGTCCATCGGCCGGGTGGTTCGGCTTGATCTCACCGATGCGGCTTTCGTTGAGGGTACCCAGGAGCTGTTGCCTGAATGGGAGGAGCGGATCATGAAGATGATCGTGCTTCTCGACCAGGAACCTTCCGTATTGCGCCTGGTCTATTCAGGGTCTGAGGGAAGCAAGCGATCAGCGCAGAAGCGCCTGCGGGAAATCCGCAGGAAGATCGCCGCAGAGTGGCGAAAGACCGGGCGCGGATACCGTCTTGAGATCGAGACGAGACTCGGGACCGAAGCCACGGCGCGTTCCAAGCAGATGAGGGCACTCGAGCGCAGGTAGTTCCCCTCAAAGTTGGCGGCGTGCGCTGTTCGGGCCGTCGCCAACTGTAACGATACCTTTTCGCAACTGACACGTCGCGTTTGTCTGTCCCAGTGCTCGGACAGTCCGTTGCCGCCTTTGCGCGCGATCTCTGAGTCTCCCGTTTCCGCGTCTGGCCGAGGACGGCCCAATCAGAAACCGAACCGTGGACGATGGTATGACGAGGCCTGTCATGTTCAAAAAGCTCCAGACAATCTTGCTTC
>NZ_BAMP01000032.1 GCF_000615975.1 Nitratireductor aquibiodomus NL21 = JCM 21793
CGCCGGAGAACGCGCCGCCGCCACCCGCCCCCCAGAGCAGGACATGCAGCACACTTACGCCGGACGGCACTGCGAATGTCTGATCAGCCGCTTCAGCAGTAATGCGAACGCAATGAGAAAACCCCGGACCGGCGTGCAGGCTAGTTCAGCAGCAGGAGTGGGCGTAGGCGCAACGAGCACTGCAACGCCCCACGCCAAGGCTCCCCGTGCGATCCTTCGAACAGCCCTCAACCCCACCATTCGACCTCGAGAGATATCCGGGGAAGCGGGAGACGAAGGCAGATGCAATCGCAGCAGGCCCAACTTTCAGATTTCAGTGCAGGACAGCCGGCATCCAATGCGCGTTTCAGCATCTGCCACGCGCCGGTGCACAGGTCTGCTCCGTAAGGATGGGAAGTCGGGGGACCTTCTGCATTTCAGCAGGCAAAGACTGTATTTCCGGTTCTTGCGGAAATTCGACGATCATTTAAGCCCCCGGTCGAAATGACACTTATTCAGCACGCACGGCGGAGAACAATTCCTCCTGATAGAGGCGCGCCCCCGATATGCCCTGAACATATTACCCGTGACAATAGTTCGTTACGTGACATCAATATCAACAAAAGATTTTCTAATCCCCCCAGAACACAAAATCCGAATCAACGATTTGCGATAAAAATACATACACTTAAATCCACGCTCTCATTTTGAAGCTACCGTCTGCACCGGGCGCTTCTCTCTGGCGGCCCAAGAGCCTGCGTCCGCATGAATGCGGGAAAACGGAGGAACACTACCGAGCGGCGTTTCCATTAAACGGGAAACCGTTCCAGCGCCTCCCTGTGCTACTGGACAGATGGTTTCCTCCCCTCGGGGCTCGCTCTGCCGCCACTGAGTATCCGGCATCCCGCGATCAACACGCAACGCACGACACCGATCCCACAGGCCTTGATGACAGCTTCCACCCCCACGCCGACTGGAGCTTAGACAGGGTTTCAGTCCCGACCTGAAGGCACTGGTTCCGGAAACTGGAAATCCCGCTCACCCAAACTCCCGGGCAGGCAGCGGGGCAGGCAGCGGGACAGCCACTTTGGCCACCATTTCGCGAACTGCATCTGATGCTGCGGCCCGGTCCGGTCGCCTGATCTGGAGGACAGGTGTGCCACCGAAGCGTCGGTCTGAAGACGCCCGCACAAGGCTATCGCGTCCAGCGGCTTATGAGCCGCCATCGCCAGATACGTATGTTGCCCAGCAACTGCGCCAAAACGCACTCGAAAGCGTTGAATGGTGCGCCAAATCACCTGCGTGGGCTTACGGCTTACTTGTTCATAAGCCACGCCGAATGCTTGTTTGAAGCGTCGGCGATAACCGTATCGTCCGGGATAATTCAATTCAGTTTTGCGTTCCCTGTGCTGTCTGTTCGAGCAAAAGCCATCGGTGTCGCTGGAGCACGCCAGCAATTTCACCGTATCGTTTCGGCATCTTCCGGGCGGCACCCCTGCGGGGATGCGCCCGCTTTTGCCCGACGACTGCATGGCGCTCCTGTTGCGTACAAGACGAAAATCCAGATTGGCGAGGGCCGCGCGGACCATGTTTCAGATGTGCCGGGCACCCTCCGGACTTGCGAAAAGCGAGAGATAATGCTGCAGAAATACGAGGCTGAAACACACAGGAACGGGGTGTCGAAACAGGAGAGAAAGGAGAGATCTCAGATTATATCACCGGGGGATGGGAGCACTGGAGAGGAAGAGCTTGTGGTTCTGGACGCGCTTCTTCAGAGCCCGGACTTCCGGGCATCGGATCGCAACAGGCGCTTCCTGCGTTTCGTTGTCGAGGAAACGCTCGCAGGGCGCGCCGACCGGATCAAGGCGTTCACAATTGCGGTCGACGTCTTTGGCAGGGATGCCAGCTTTGACGCAACGGTCGATCCCATCGTCCGGATCGCAGCGGGACAACTGCGAAAGTCGCTGCGCGATTACTATGCAGGGCCCGGAAAAACAGACCCTGTCCACATCTCCATACCGCTGGGAGCCTATGTTCCGGTCTTTGAAAGGCGAGGCCCGAGAAACATGTTCGTCGCGCTCGCCTCCCGGCATTTTTCCAGATCACGATCCCTGATGGTGGGCGCCGGGCTCGTTGCCACCCTCGGCCTTGCACTGTCGGTTGCGACCCCGTTCTGGCTGGATCCCGCCAACCATGCGAACCGCAGAGCCGCCCCTGTGCTCGTGCTCGATACCGCGCGGACCAGCCAGGCAAATGCCAGCGCCAGCCAGCTTGCCGAGATGCTGAACGATGCATTGTGGTTGAATGTCGGCCGTGAGAGGGCCGTGCGTTCTGTCGGTGTGCGTCCGCATGAGAAGCTTGAAACGGTCGTCTCCCGGATCAGGGCGATGTTCGGTGCTGAAAGCGATGTGTACGAACTGCTGACAAGCGTTCAGATAGAAGGAGACGAGGTACGGATCTACTGGCATCTCCTGGATTCGGCGTCTCGGGAGGTACAGGCCTCCTCTCTTGTAAAGGAGACGTTTCAACCTGCCGGCAAGGCTGCACTGGTCGAAACGGCTGCGGCCACAGTGGCAGCGGCCCTGTTCGGATATGAAGGCGCCCTGGCGCAATATCAGACCGACGCCACGGTGGCCTCACACAACACCGAGAACTAAAGGAAGCGTTCAGGCGAACTTGAAATGCGGCCGCGCCAAAGCAGGAGGCGCGGCCACACCGACGAGGCACTGAGCACCTGAACTCCTGCACCTGTCGCTGAACCGTCACAGCACGGTGGGGATGGTTTCAATAATCCAGGGCAAGTCCAAGAAGCGTGGTAACCGGGTTTTGCCCGGAACTGCGGGAACCGGATATCCGGGCCGCTTTCTCGGTTTCGTGAAACGATGAAGCGTTCAGGCACCGCACAACCGCGAAAGTGGCGTGGCCGGCTGTATCGTTCCTAGTGTTTGATGCGTAGAAGGCGTCGCTTCCTGCGTGATGCGCGGCTGAATACGGGATGGTTGCGTTTGCATTCCTGAAGAACGTCCAGATCCACCGCACCCTGTCGGACAAGCATGATGTCGACTTCGGCGCTGGAGAATCCCAGTTCAGCCATTTCATCGAGGAGCCGGCAGATCGAGACGTGATCAATGAGAGGTTTTGCGGGCACGGGCAGGTCCGGTGAGTTTGGCCAGTCACGCGAGACACACGAGCCGATGCATATGGAGGGTCCCAAAGCCTCACCTGCACTTTTAGAAAGTGAGGCAAGGCTTTGGGAGAAAGCCGACCCGGGGGGCGGGAGGGCCGGCTTTGGCGGCCACTTCACAGGATGTGAAGTGAATTCCTGTTCCGCTTGTTACGGAGGAGAAGCGAGTGGACCCGCCGATGCAGGCCGGGTGAATGAGTTGTAACCAGAGAGCATCATCGCCCCATCCGTTCTGATTTCATCTTGTGGTTGTATCTTCCAAAAAACGCCACTTATGAGGAAATCAGGAAGTGCATTTTTTTGGGGTCCCGCGCATTTTTTCGCGCGGATTCGCCGATTGACAGCAAAGTGACCGCGCGCCATAAACTTGCGTCTACGTTGAGAAACAAATGTTCTGATCGCGAATGATTATGAGCAGGGATTCAGGGGGAGGAAAATGGACGCATTCCTGAGCGGCCTTAAAGCGGCCGTTGATACGCTTGGGGCAACGGTTCTGTTGCCCATCGTCATTTTTGTCATCGCCGCGGTGCTGGGGGCCAAGATCGGCAAGGCATTCCGTGCCGCCGTCACAATTGGCGTAGCTTTCATCGGCATCAATCTGGTTCTCGGGCTGATGCTCGGCTCCATCGGCGACGTGGCGCAGGCCATCGTTACCAATACCGGCATTCAGCGCGACATTGTCGATGTGGGCTGGCCGTCTGCTGCCGCGATCGCCTTTGGCTCGTCGGTGGGCCTGTGGGTGATCCCGATCGGCATTGCGGTCAACATCGCGCTTCTCATGACGCGCATGACCCGCACGCTCAATGTCGACGTGTGGAATTTCTGGCACTTTGCCTTTATCGGCTCGCTTGCCGTGGCTGCCACGGGCAGCCTTGCCTACGGCCTTGTTGTTGCGGCGCTGATGGCGGCACTCTCGCTGCTGTTCGCTGACTGGTCGGCCCGTGCCGTGCAGAAATTCTATGGCATTCCCGGCGTTTCGGTGCCGCATCTGGCATCTGCCCAGATCCTGCCGATCGCCATCGTGATCAACTGGATCATCGAGCGCATTCCCGGTGTCAACAAGGTGAACATCTCGACGGAAACCATTGAGCGCCGCTTCGGCGTCTTCGGTGAACCGGTCGTGCTCGGCCTGATCATCGGTCTCGTGCTGGGTGTGGTCGCCTACTACAATGCCGGCGATTTCGGCGTGGTCCTGTCCAAGGTTCTGCAGACGGGCATGACGCTCGCCGCCGTGATGCTGCTTCTGCCGCGCATGGTGAAGATCCTCATGGAAGGCCTGCTTCCCGTGTCGGAAGCCGCACAGGAATTCGTGCGCAAGCGCACCGGTGACCGCGAGCTTCTGGTCGGTCTCGACTCGGCGATCCTCATCGGTCACCCGGCCGCGATCTCCGCATCGCTCATCCTCGTGCCGATCGCCATCATCCTGTCGGTCGTCCTGCCGGGCAACCGCGTGATCCTGTTTGCCGACCTGGCGGTTATTCCGTTCATCGTCGCAATGACGGCGCCGCTCCTGCGTGGCAACGTGTTCCGCATGGTGATCGTCGGCACGGTGACACTTGCCGCCGGCTTCTATGTGGCAAACGCGCTTGCACCGCTGTTCACCAGCGCTGCCGTGGATTCGGGCTTCGAGATGCCTGAGAATGCGGTCCAGATCACCTCGGTGGTCGACGGCTTCCTGTGGATTTCCTACGTGGTTATCGCAGCAATCCGGAACCTGGGCGCTGCCGGGCTGGGTGTGCTCGCCGCCATCATCGCGGCCTGCTTCTGGCTCTATCGCCGCAACACGCTGGCCTGGGAACGGGCAGCCGGTGCGGAAGACGACGAAACCACTGCACAACAAGGCTGAATAGGTTAGTGAATGGCTGAAGCCCTTATGAACCACATCGACCCCGAGGCGATTGTCCTCGGGGTCGATACCGATAGCCGTGAGGCTGTCATCCGACTGCTTGCCGGCAAGCTCAAGGATGCTGGCTATGTGAAAGACAGCTTTGCCGATGCGGTTCTCGCCCGCGAAGCCACGATGCCGACCGGACTTCCGCTCGGCCACGCGGTTAATGTGGCGGTGCCGCATACCGATCCGGAACATGTCTTGAAGCCGGGCATTGCTCTTGCGACACTGAAAAAGCCGGTAACCTTCGCAAACATGGAAGACCCGGATGAGGCAGTCGAAGTCGGTCTCGTCTTCCTGATGGCGCTCAACGACAAAGACCGGCAGATCGAAATGCTGCAGGAAATCATGGCGACCATCCAGAGCAAGGAAGCCATTTCTGGCCTCATGCAGGCATCGTCGCTTGATGATGTCGCTGCGGTTCTGAAATAATGCCCAATTGATCGGGAGAGACCCATGAGCAAGAAGACCGTCCTGTTTGCCTGCGGCACCGGCATTGCCACCTCGACAGTGGTGGCCAACGCGGTAACCGAGGCCATGAAGGAACGCGGCATCACCATTGATTCACGCCAGTGCAAGGCCACGGAAGTGCGCTCCGAGCTGAACGGCGTGGATCTTATCGTTTCGACCACGCAGCTGCCGTCTGACCTCGGCGTGCCGTCCATTGTGACGCTCGCCTTCCTGACCGGCATGGGCAAGGCCGAGGCGCTCGACAAGATCGAGGCGGAACTGCGCAAGTAGGCCGCAGTTCACCACACAGGAACATCAGGGCCCGCTGCCGGATCGGCTGCGGGCCTCTTCTTTTGCCGGCGGGGAGGTTTCAGCGCCGACCCGGGCCATATCCGGACACGCAGGGTTACCCGAGTTGGGCTGCCCGTCTGCTTTTCAATAGCCGTGACCGCCAAGCCGGCCCGCAGGCTGGCCGACCCCTGCTATGACTGACAAGCGGGTGGCTATCAGCCAGATCGATTTGTCACGTCCCGGTCTTTTTCTCCTGCGGAGCCACGGCGATTGCCGAAAGATCACGACTGGCATCAACCGGCTTTCGCCCGGCCTGTTTGCGCTCGGAATAGCGGTCGGTCAGAAGATCCACATGCGGCCGTAGCAAAATCGTGAAGCGCACGAGTTCCTCAACCACGTCGACGATGCGCTCATAATAGCTGGACGGAAGCATCCTTCCGTCCCCGTCAAATTCCTGAAAAGCCTTCGCCACACTCGACTGATTGGGGATGGTGAACATCCGCATCCAGCGTCCTAGCAGGCGCAGCGTATTCACGGCGTTGAAGGACTGCGAGCCACCCGAGACCTGCATGACAGCGAGTGTCCGCCCCTGGGTCGGCCGCATGCCGCCCATCTTTAGCGGCAGGTGATCGATCTGCGCCTTCATGACGCCGGTGATCTGCCCGTGCCTTTCAGGACTGCACCAGATCTGGCCTTCTGACCACATCGCGTGTTCACGCAGCTCGCGCACCGCCGGATGGTCATCGCCTCTCACCTGGTCCGGAAGGGGAAGATCGGAAGGATCGAAGATGCGCGGTTCGCCGCCGAAGAAACGCACGAGGCGCGCTGCCTCCTCCACGGCGAAGCGGGAGTAGGACCGATCGCGCAGCGATCCGTAAAGCAGCAGAATGCGTGGCGGGTGCTGCAGTCCTTCCGGGAGCCCGTTCGCAGGTCTTTCAACGGCATGGTCGCGGTCGAGTGCCGGCAGCAAATCGGGATCGGGAAGCGTGCGAAGTCTCATTGACAGTCTTCTTTCGACAGAGTTGACGAGAAGGGAGGCCCAGGCAGAGGCTCTCCCTCAAGACATCGGCTATCGATGCATCGATGGGCGATGTATACATGCAAAAAAACGATCTCATGGGGAACGTGCCCGCCGCTGTGAATGCTGCAGGGCATCGGCGGTGGCCTTGCCGGCAAGGATGCAGTCCGTGGCCTCGAGCCAGGCCGCGACAGCGGTCTGGAACGCCTCACGCCCCTTGTCGGTCAGCCCGTAGATCTTCCGCTCCCGGCCCTGAACGACCTCGCGTTTCGAGGAGAGGTACCCCCCGGCCTCGAACTCGTTGAGCATGGGATAGACCGTGCCCTCGGTGGGACTGCAGCAGCCATTGGTCGTTTTCTCGACGGCCTGGACAATTTCGTATCCATGCATCGGCCTGTGATGCAGCACGCTCAAAACGAAGAACTTGGACAACGACATCTTGATCGTTCCCTGCCAGTAGGCCGGGTCGGTGTAATCGGGCGCTGGCCGGGAAACAGGACGAAGTGAAGTTGAAGTACGAGCCATGAGCGCTGCCTATACCTCGATGGTCAAGGCGTCAAGTCGCGCTGGCGTATCGTGCTCCAGCAGCATCATTTCGCCTTTCCCCTCACCCATTCACTCCTCATTCGATGTCTGCAGGCGTGTCTCGATCTCCAGCCTGTAGCGTGCGCCAATGTTGCGCCATTCTGTTGCGATCAGTTGCCGAATCGCCGCCAACCGCTGTCTGGCCAGTCGATCCCTTTCGCCCGCGTAGGACAGCCGCACTACCGACGGCTCCTCGTCGAGCAGGTTGATCAACTGGTCGACACGCGAACGCCACTCCGGTTTCAGTTCTTTCTCCCCGGGTTCGAAGGCACCCGCGGCAAGATCAACCCGCACAATCCGCCCGATGGAGACACCGAAAAGAAATTCAGTTGCCTTGCCTGCAGTGAGGCGAGCGATCCGGGGATTCTCCGTCGTGATACGATAGCCGGAAGGAAGTGACCGCAGATCGAGTTTCAGGATGTAGTTCGTTCCAATGCGCTGGTCGGGAAGGTCTGCGCACGCAACGTGAAACCGGCCGTGATCATCCGTCGTGACAAGCAGCCCTTTCACGGCTGCGACCCGGGCACCAGGCAGACCGGGCTCCCCCTTGTCCTGATAACCATTGCGGTTCCTGTCATCGAACACTTTTCCCAGAAGGTCACCACAGTCGAAAAGCGGTTCCGGCATGATCTCAACTTCGGCTGTGGCAACGCGCGAGACCATCTGCCCGTCGGCATCCTCCAGCCACGCCCGGTTGATGTATGTGTCGGGTTTCGCCGCCGCAGTCACGCGGAGCTCCAGTGTGATTTCAACCTCTTCATCCGGATTCAGCGTAATGTCTTCGAAGGTAAGCCGGCGACCGTCGATTTTCGGTGTCAGCGCAGTGTTTCCAAGCATGGCCGAGCCAGAAACATACGCAAATGCGATCGGTATCTCGTCAACGACGTCGACCACGCTCGGTGCATCAAATCCGATTCCCTTGGCCCGGATCACGTAGCGCGCCGTGCCACCACGCTGGACCTCTGATAATTCGGCTGTCTTACTGATCAGGTAGCCCGGGAGGTTGAGAACTGCGGTGACCTCCGGCGACGTCGTTTCGTCTCCCTTCGGCCCCGTACCTGTTGCTGTTGCCGAGTTCTGAACGCCATTTTCGACATCCTGAGCATTCGCAATGTCTGCCGCCGTCAGCTTGTAGGTCGCCGAAAACGTCGTGCTTTTGTCCGGCCCTATATTGGCCCTTGTCGGTGTGAAAGCTGTAAGCGAGCCAGTTCCCGGCCTGCCAGCGAATGTCGGGCCGGGGTCGTGCGGCTGCACGTCGGATGCCGTGACATTACCGTCATTTGTTACCGTTACCGAATAGAGGATGGTATCGCCAGGCTGTGCCAGCCCGCTTTCCGCTCCCTGAAACGTGCCCGTTTTCTCCAGTGCCAGCGATAGATTCTGAGGCAACTGAAGAACCGTCGGATCGTCCGGATCGCCATCGCCGTCCTGGTCGCGATCCTCCGTGTTCTCCGGGTCGTCGGAAAGATCAGTCACCGGTGTACCCGCGACCGTCTCACCACGCGCGGTTGCCTGGTTCGTGATCTCACCGGCGTCGACATCGTCCTGAGTCAGCACATGCGTTGCTGAAATTGTCTCACCATCACTCTCACCAGAAGCAAGAGCTGAGATCGGTCCACCGCTCGTGTTCGCCAGTGGGTCATCAACGGTGATGTTCGAGATCGTCACATTCCCCGTATTCTTGATCTCGAATTTATAGCGAACAAGCTCACCTGCATCGGGGTAACCATTGCCATTCGTATCGTCAGCAAGGTCGAACAAGGCCGATTTCAGAATGTTCAGTCCGGGAAAGCTCGGAATGTCGAGTTCGGTAGCACCACCCGGTTCCCCGCCTGGCGGGCGGGAGTCGACGGTCACGTCTTCTCCTTTGGGGTTCTTTGCCTTGCCTTCTGCGACGTTCTCTATCGTGCCGGCATCCGCATCTTCCTGCGTGACGATGTAGGAGCCCTTGAAGGTGGTCGTGTCTTCTGCATCTGGCTCCAGGCTTGCAAGGGGACCGCCCTCAACATCTACCTTTTCATCCTCGACGGTCACGTCGGTCAGCGTGACATTGCCGGTGTTCTTGACCGCGAATGTGTAGAGGATCGTCTCACCAACATCGATCACCCCATCATTGTCGGCATCCTGATGCTCTGCATTCTTGATCAGATCCATATCGCTGTTCTGATCAAGCGGTGTCACCGTCTTGTCGCCCGGGCTGCCGCCTGGCGGGGAGGATGTTGCATGAACCGGGTCTCCTCTCGGGTCCGACCCGGTGGACTCGGCACTGTTTTCGACCTCACCAGCGTCGATATCGGCCTGCGTAAGCTCATAGGTGCCCTTGACGTTCGAATCTGTCTCTCCCGGCCCCAGCGACGAAATCGGGCTGCCCGTAACATTGACCTTTTCGTCCGTCACTTCGATGTCGGAAAGCGTTACATTGCCGGTATTCACGACGGTGAAGGTGTATTCGAGCGTCTCGCCGAGATCAGGCTGCCCGTTGCCATTGGCATCGATAAGCACAGCCTGTTTCTCAAGCGTGTGTTCGCCATTGGCTGTGAGTCTGAGTATGGTTATGTCGTCCGGATCGCCATCATCCTCCAGATCCTCGTCTGTGGCATTGCTGGGGTCGTCGGAAAGGTCCTGGATCTCATGGCCGGTGGCCGTGACATTCCCTGTGACAATGGCCTGATTTTCGAGAATCCCGCATCTACATCCGCCTGGGTCAATGTGTAGGTAGCCGAGAAAGCGGTGTCGTTCGATGTGCCTGCCGCAAGGTTGATGGGACCGCCGGAAACCGGAATGCCCGGAAGAGGTGCTTCGACTGAAATCCCGCTCAGATCAACCGAACTGGTGTTGGTCACTCCGAGTTGATATGAAACTGTCTCGCCGGCATCGGGCACCCCGTTGCCATTCGCATCGTTGAGTGTCACCACATTGGTGAGCTCGATTTTCTCTTCCTGAATTGTGTGCGTACCCAGAGCGATCGGAGCTCCACCGCAGGTCTGGGTGCTATTCAAGATATAGCCACTGCCCTCGACGAGTTCGAACTCGATTGTCTCGTCTTCCTCTGTCAGAGTGTCTTCAATCACACTGACACCCATGTCGAAATCTGCAGCGGAATACGTTCCTGCCGGGATGGAAACGGTGAAAGTCGACCCGCCGCCGGGGGTTGTGTAGTCATTGCCGAGTTCCGCCGTCCCTCCGACCACATTCACTGTCACCGTAAGCGGGTCTTCGAGGTATCCGCTCACCCTGAGTTTGGGCAGATTCGAGTCCTCCCCGCTTTCCGGGTAGGCGGTCTCGCTCTGCGCAAACTCGATCAGAGGGTCGATGCGCAGCTGAATGTCGTCGATGTGGTTGCCTGTATCTGGATTGCCATCCGAAGTGGAAACAGCTGCGAAACCGAACTGTTGAAGGCTGGTGGGGCCGGTCCAGGTGAATGTGCCCGAATAATCTCTCCAGGTGTTTGTCTGGACAGAGGTACACGTGGCGTCGCTGATGGCGGCACCACTGCCACAAAGGCTAGGGCTGCCGACACCAGCATTGCTTGTTGATGCCCGAACAACCCGATCAGCGGTTCCGATTCTGAAATCCATAACATCGGTGCCTGAAAGCCCACGGTGACTGAACCTCCAGTCGATTTGATCGCCTTCGAGCAGACACACAGTCTGATAGATACGGGAGTTCTGGCGGGCATTGAGTTCGGCATGTTGTGACCCGGACCGCGATGGCACACCGTTGAAACCGCTCCGCCAAATCTCAATCAGAGGGCCAGTCCCGTAGCCGCAGTTTCCGCCCATCTGAGCATGGGTTGTTGACCAGCCCTCAACCGCTCCGCTGGTCACGTGGGCGTAACTGCAGTTAATGCTGGGCGCTTCAAAGCCAAGGTTGAGAAAGCTTCGCTGAACCTGTGCTTCAGCAGGGGCGACGGTCACGGCGACGGCCATCGCAATGCTAAGCCATACGGAGATGCCGCGCAGACCAAGCAGATTCGCCACCTGAGGAAAGCGCCAGTGCCGCAGAGCGATACCGTCCAGAGACCTGATCCGTTCTTCGATCGGTCGTTTTCGGTCGGCATTTTTGAACTGCCTGATGCCCCTTCTGCACCCACGGCAGATTGTCCATCTCGCGCTCCCGCAAAGAACTATCAATTGTGCCAGTCGTTTCGCCGAAAAGAATGTGATACCCGCAAGTGGTGCCCTTCATGATCGAACGCCGACCAAACCTGGCTCATCCTGATGAGAACAGCGGTCTTGGCAATATTCCTGGGTGATTCAACGGGTAACCGTTACGGGCTGAGGGTGTGTCAAAGGCAGGCAACCACCCCCGGCGCGGTGAACCGCGAACAGGCTTCCATGAATGGATTGTGAAGCTGGTGCTGCCGGAGAGATTTGAACTCTCGACCTCTCCCTTACCAAGGGAGTGAATGAACATATAAACCGCGCAAAGCGTGGGTTTTAGACGAGAAACACGACAGATACTTCACGATATGTTCCGGTGTTTCTGTCAGGTTTCTGTCACCAATCCAGGCTATCATCTGCTGTCCGTACATATTTGCAGGCACCCTGGTTGCCTCACATGCGCGGGAATTCGGGAGAATTTCATCATTGCTCTCGCTGTCGCCCTCTAAACTACCCCAAAATTGGGACAGTGACGCAAGCTCCGGGCACTACACCAACTCGCTATCACATAATCGGACGCGTTCTCGGTTCCACCAGTGTCGTCAAACCTGTGCGCGCGAGCGCCGGCATATCATGTATCGTGATCCTGTCACCGATCCAGGTGATCAATTGCCGCTCCTTGAGCTTCCTGATCGTCTTGTTCGTATGCACGAGCGAAAGTCCCAAAGCATCCGCTAGATCTCTTTGCTTAAATGGGAAATGAAAGACCCCGTCGTCGCTACTGCCCGACGCCTTGAGCCGCTGGTATAGTTTAACAAATGCCCATGCTACCGATTGCAATGCAGTGCGCTGACCGACGGTTGTCAGAGTCTCACCGAGAAAATGTTCTTCCACTGCGGCAAGCCAGGCAAGCTCGAAGCCTCGTTGAGGATCCGCACTCATATACGACCAAAGATCGCTGCGCTTGAACACACAAAGGGTCATTCTTGTTGTTGCTTCGACGGAGTGACCCATTTCCCCCATCAAGCCCGCCTGGAGGCCGAGAAAATCCCCAGGAAAGACAAAATTGATGACTTGGCGCTCACCATTCTCAAGATACCGATACCTTAACCCCATCCCATAAAGGGCTGTATATAATTGAGGACTGTTCGAACCCTCCATCAGTATCTGCGTACCCGCATCTACCACCAGTTCCCCTACCTTGAAGCGCTGCATGGCTGCGACGTCCTCGGGCGACATCGGGTCGAAGAGCGCCTTCCGGCGCAAGGTGCAATAATCGCATTTGGTCGTCACTTTTAGCGTCTCTCGAGAGCAGAACGTCTGAATTGTCCTCGTACGGCGTTTTAAAACAGGTGATCAAATATCCCTACCTGAAATGACATAGACGCGGCAAAGCCAAAAGTGCGGCTTCCTATGTCAAATGATGCTGCGGCATTTCGCTCATCGGATAAACCAATCGCCGGCTCTGACCACCTGTCTACATCCCAAAGCAGTGTTCATGAAGCTGACCGATCGCTTCAAGCGCCGGCGAGGGGGAGTTAAGGGGATCAGGTCCTGCCGGTCGGCATAGTGCCGCCGCGCCAAAACAAAGGACTCAGCAACGATGAAATTCCTCATGATATCCACGGCCTTATGTCTCAGCATGGCAACATCGGCGTTCGCGGAATCTCCCATGTCTGGCTTCATTGATTACACCGTCGAAAAATCCGACCTGATGGCATCAGAGTTCATTGGAATGCGCGTCTACAATGCCGAAGCGACGTCGACATTGCCGGAAAAACGATGGTGGCAGCTGAAGCAGAATGGGACGATATCGGTGAGATCAACGACCTGGTGATCTCGCAGGACGGCGACGTGATGGCTGTGATCGTTGGCGTCGGTGGCTTTCTCGGAATCGGAGAGAAAGACGTGGCTTTGACGATGGACCAAATCCACGTCATGCGCGAAGCGGATAGCCCGCAGGACATCTTCCTCGTGGTGCGTTCGTCAAGTGAGGCCCTGAAGGCTGCACCCAGCTTCAAGCGCCAGATGACCAGATCGAAAACCGAAATGGGCTCTTCTCAGAAGCCAATGGCACTCGTGGCGCCAAAGGTCGAGCGAGAAGGATATGCCCGTTCTGATCGATCAGGTTTGACCGCCGAAATGCTCACAGACGCACGTGTCTACGGCGTAAATGGGGAAGACGTCGGCGAAATCAGTTCGCTGCTTCTCGACAGCAATGGCGCCATCGACCGGGCGGTGATCGATGTGGGCGGATTCTTGGGAATTGGCGAGAAGCCTGTGGCCGTGAGCTTCGACGAATTGACGGTTCTGCGCAAAGAGAATGGGGACGAAGTCCAGATATTCATAGAGTCTTCGAAAGAAGCGCTTGAGGCTCTTCCAGCATACGAAAAGTAAAGCCCAGCGGAGGAAGGCAAGCGCCTTCCCTCGCTCGCGCTTGAGCGGCAACCGCATCGTAAATGTGCAGCGGTGATCCATTTCTGCACTGTTCACCGCAGTTTCCAGAACTCGCAGCAACATGAAAGGATACATTATGAACTGGGATCAACTGGCAGGAAAATGGAAGGAAATGACCGGCACCATCAAGGCCAAGTGGGGCGATTTGACCGACGACGAATTGGCGGAGATGGACGGTAATCGCGAGGCGCTGGAAGGAAAACTCCAAGCGAAATACGGGAAGACAAAGGACGAAGCCAGGAAAGAAGTGGACGATTTCTTGAACGAGAATTCCTGAATTCCCGGGGGGCCGCTCTTATCGAGCGGCCCGTTTTTTTTGCTTGCCTCACTATACGAGTCCACCATGCATGACGACATAATGGCTGTGTCGTGCGATCTAATTGCGATCGCCAACCGCCTTGATGAACAGCACCACCTGATGCGACGCACCAAAATGCTTTCAGTAGCAGGAAAACTGATGCAGATCGTGCAGAATGGGCAGAGTGCAACGCTAACTCCATATGTGAAGCGGTTCATGACCCGGTATGCGCAGAACGAAGAGATATCCCTGGATCACGCTGTCAACGAAGCGCTTATCCGATGGGCCCGCGCCAACGCGCTGATCTAGCCACGACCTTTAGAGTCATCCCCTTTTTCTGCTCTTAAAGAATCTGTGCTCCACGCGAGATAGCGCGCGGGATGCGGCAAACCGACCAAACGCTCTCTCACTCCGCTGGAGGCTGCATCCAAGGATCAGTTTTGAGATAAACTGGCTACTCAGGCACGCGCAACTGCAACCGGATCGGTCCACGGTAAGGCACCCCCTTCGCACCACACTTGGAGCACCGCAACATCGGCACCACCGTATGGTGCATTATTTCAAACTCTAAGCCGAAACGGCGCCTCAGATATTCGAGATCGAGATAGGCGGAGTGACCGCAAGTTCTTCCTTCACGCTCAGCGGCGCAGAAAATCAGCACCTGATATGCGTCTTCGAGAAGGTTTCCGAGCCGATTGATGCGATAGGACTTCTTTCCCATAATTGGAACAATTAGAGAACAAACACTGGACTCGTCAAGGGCGGCTGGATTACGATCCGGCCTTCTGATGGAGAAATGAGATGACCACCTACACCGTCTTCAACATGGAAGATAACGACGGGTTCGAGGACGAATCGGGCCTGTCTATTGAACAAGCCGTCGAGCGCCTTATCGAGCGCTCCGGCTGCACCTATCGCTTCGAACGCATCGATTGGGTGATGCACATCTGCGTCGAGCCGTGGCGCTGGTTCGGAAAGCCGGACGGTCTCTCCTCGCTCCTGCCGGACGATGAGAACGCCAAGCAGAAAATCCTTGAGCGCTTTGCCACCGGCAAGGCTGACCTGCCGTCCACCCGGTGCATCGAGCTGGATGAAAAACATTCCGATGAGATGAGGAAGAATGGCCTGACAGGAAATGGCGCGTGGACCATTCAGTGAAACCGCAGCCCGAAGCCGATCCTTGCGAGCCGGCGGCCGACGCCATCATTGAGGCCTGTGGAGGCGATCCGCGCGAGGCGGTGATCGCGCTTCTTGGCGAACGCGACCACCTGCTGGGGCGCATCGAGGCGTTGGAGGAGTCGATCAGTTGGGGATTTTTGCGCGCAGGTCCCAGACACCAGGCGTTCACTGAGTAAGAACGCGACGAAGCGCCCGTTGACGATGATGTCCGCCCGGGGAGCTTTCATGATCGGAAAAGCCGCCGGTTTTAGACGAGCCTTCTTACTCAACTTTGATCGAGGGGAAATTTTTAGATCTTGACGATCTGCAATTCAATTCGAACTCATCAATCACTCAATGTGCGAATCCAATCTTCCCATCGGCGATCTACTGAATCTGCTATTGAGGTATTTAGAGATAAGTTTCGTCCATCGCGCCGGTAATCGGAAGCACTCATCCCGTAGCGCTGTTTGAACCGTCTGGAGAATGCGGAATCGTTTGAGAAACCAAGTTCCTTACAAACCTCTTTAAGTTGCTTGTGATCCTGTGTCGGGTCCGCCAAGATCATCCTAACCTGCCGAAGGCGCAGATCGCGGATGAAGCTCGCCACTCCGCCTATTTCTTCGAACAATTTGTACAGTTTTGATCGCGATATCCCCAGGGATCGGACAATGAACTCGGGAGACAGCCCTGGGTTGTTCAAATTTTGAACAATGAACCGCCTGATCGCGACCAATTTGGCTACCCGCATCCCGCTGCTTTCTCTAGGAACCTCCTCCGGTGCATTGAGGCACGCAGCGATCAGGGCAAGCGATGCGGGATTAAGAGAAACCGCCTGTCTCAATGTGAAACTGGCTGACAATTCATGCATGAGCAGAAGATGGTTTCGCAGCATCAGCGCAACCGGTTCGTTCATGGTGATGTGCGCAAGTGCTGGTCATCAGGTCTGTTCAGCAGCGGCGCGAGATCGGCGCGCAGTACAATCAGCGTCAGTGTTGTCAGATCCGATGTTTCACTGCTCATGCATTGAGCGTTGTCAAACATGATTAAATCGCCCGCGCGAACTTCTTGCTGAGCGTTGCGGTGGCTGTATTGCATGACCCCTTGTTGATAGAGCTGGATCATGTAGTGGTCCATCCCGTCGCGGCCGATCAGCGCATCGCTGCGCTCCCAGCTTTGCGACACCGAGGATGTTCGCACCAACATTTGGCTACCATGCATGAATGCCGAAAGTGACGCGTGAAACGAACTGTGATTTCGCGTCTGCTTGTCCGCATCCACTTGAAAAACAGTCGAGATGCTCTCCCGCCACATTGCGAACTTCTCAGCCTGCGGAAGAACGTTCACGCTGAACATGGAGTGCGGGAGCCGCGCATCGCAGGAACTGGTGTCCGGAAGGATCGTCATCTGATGATGGTGCTTCGGTCTCTATTAGCCCCCAAGAAGAACCAATTTTAGGACGAATTGCAAATCAATGTGGACATTCCGCAATTGCCCAACGCTTGAGCGCAGTGGCTTGCACGAATAGCCATAAGGGGCAGATAGGGAGATCGGGATGAAACTCAAGTTTTTGTTTGGAACTGCACTTGTTGCCGCGATCGCGGGTTGCACGACAGCAGAGGAAGCGACCCAAAAAGCAGCCGTGAAATGGGTAGGGAGAAGCAGTGACCAGTTCTTTGCGTTCTACGGCGCTCCCTACAGGAGCTTTGAGCGTGGGGATGGCGGGAAGCTATACAGATGGCGCGGCGGAGAAAAAACATTACGCCGGCCGCTCAACAAGCCGTCGCTGCATCAACCCAACAATGGGTTCGGACAAACCTCGTCACGCTCAACCACAACAGTTACGCAGCCCGACGCAAACACGACCATCACCAGAACACGTTCAAGCAGCTCATCGTTTAACGTCAATGTAGACGAGATATTCAATGCACCAAAGCCCGCCTACCAAGAAATCCGTGTTTATTGCGAGCTATCCATTTCGACAGATGCAGGCGGAGTCATCACCTCCATGCAGCCGCTATCGGACTCTGGTGGCACGTTCAGTCTCTCACGCTGTGACGAAGTCTTGAATTCGTGAGGATGCGCGATATGCGTTGCAAACTTTTTGTGCGGTTGCTTCTGTGTGGTTTGACATTGCTGGCCGTTTCAGCGTCGACCAGCGCTCAAAAGGCGATCCAGGAAGTTCACGTTTTTGATCTGGAGTATGCCGGCAAACGATGCCGTGTGGTGCTTGAGCCTGACGGTGATCCGACAACAGACGATCTGGTTGAATATCCCGAACCGTGTGAACATGAATTGGGAAACCTTCATTCCTTCATCACGGATGACGATGCCACAGAGGTCGTCCTTCTTGAAAAGGCGTCAGTGGGACATGGGCTCGATGTGGTGGTCGTCCTGCAGCGCATCTCTGAGAACCTGGCCGAAGGTATCATTGACGACGGTATTGTCGTGCGGCTGATTTATCTTGGCTTTTTCGATCCCTATGCCGACTTTAACCCATAAACCATTCTGGTCGGCATGGAGCAGATAGACGGTTAATCGAATTCTATACTGAACTGCACGCATGACAAAATGCACGACAACCGGACAGGCTCGATTTGATAGGCGGCGCTTCGATGAAGAATGAAACGGTGCGACAAATGTGTTTCGGAGTCGCCATATGCGCCAGTTCAAGCCACTCCACCTGTCAGAGGTGGTTTTCTTCACCCGTGACGGTTTTATCCGTCTGAAGGACATCCAGCGCTGTTACGTGCTCGGAGCCGTCTGCCGGCGATGCAAATCGATAGGCGAGCTCGACAGGAAGGCTCTTGAGCGGCGCTATGGCAAGGATGCCATGCCCACTGACCTGTCAAAGCGCCTGAAATGCAGGAGTTGCCAAAACACCCGCGGCAATATCATCATGGTCATCAACCAATGGCCAAGGTGACGATCGGGCGGGTCAATGAGCGAGCATTCCACCGATGAATTGACATGGCGCCCGGATCCGGAACGCTGGAATGGTGAATGGGAGCGGCCGGAAACCGGCAGTGGCGTCTCGATCATCTTCAACGAAACGGACACGATCGGATACGGCCCGGCGCTTCACTCCCATCCATATGCCGAGACATTCATTGTCAGAAGGGGCCGGGCGCGCTTCTTCGTGGGTGACAGGGTCGTCATTGCGTCCGAAGGTGACATCCTCGTGGCGCCGGCCGACACGCCGCACCGGTTCGAGAACATGGGGCCTGACCGGCTGGAGATGATCGACATCCACGCAAACCCCACCTTCATCACCACCTGGCTCTAGGCCGGCCGATCTGAATGGGAGGCGACCATCTGCAATCTCTACAACATGACCTCGACGCGCCAGGCGATCCGCGACTTCATCAAAACGACGCGGGAGTACGCCTTCAACGAGCCGTCCCTGCAGGTCTATCCGAACCGCTATGCGCCGATCATTCGCTTAGGCGAGGATGGAGAACGGGAAATGGTGCGCGCCCGATGGGGCATGCCGACACCGCCCATGTTCATCAAGGGAAAGCACGACAGCGGCGTCACGAACATTCGAAACACTTCATCCGCCCACTGGCGAAAATGGCTGTCGCCGGATAGCCGGTGCCTTGTGCCGGTCACGAGCTTCGCCGAGCCCGATCCTGCCAGCAAGAAGGAAGGCGACAAGCGAACGCCGAACGCATGGTTCGCATTGAATGAAGATAGGCCGCTTTTCGTCTTCGCCGGCCTCTGGACACCCTGGCACGGCAAGCGCATGGCGCGCGAGGAACCGGGCGATCACGAGGTCTACGGCTTCCTGACCACGGAACCCAACAGTGTCGTTGCCCCGGTCCACAAGAAGGCAATGCCGGTCATCCTGACCACGGAAGACGAAATGACTGCATGGCTGACCGAGCCATGGGAAGAAGCAAAGAAGCTGCAACGCCCCCTGCCCGACGACAAGCTTATGATCGTCGACCCGCCGGACGTGCCGGAATGATCGTCCCATCGCCGCAGATGCCGCTCTCTTTCAGATTAGCCCAGCCTCCGATCAGGCGGATTGCGGAGCTTGTACCCTGTGCATGTTGATCCCGCACCATTCAAAGAGTATGCGTATAAGCGTCAATGAGAACATCGTTTCACTCCCACCCGCGCCATGTGATCGAGGGGCGTGAAAGTGGGGATCGGGAGATTACGATGGAGCAGGCAAACCGAACTGACGGTGTATTTCCACTGCACAATCCCGATCTGCGCGACTGGCTTGCGGCCATCGTTGAGGGGTCGGACGATGCCATCATCAGCAAAGACCTCTCCGGGCGTATTCAGAGCTGGAATCCTGGCGCCGCGCGCATCTTTGGCTACGCGGCGAACGAGGTAATCGGGAAACCGATCACTATACTGATTCCCGAAGAGCGGCTGGATGAAGAACCGCGCATCCTCACCAAGATAAGAAGCGGTGAAAGAGTCGATCACTTCGAGACAGTGCGCCGCCGCAAGGATGGATCACTGGTCGACATTTCCTTGACGATTTCCCCCATCCGCGATGCTACCGGCACCATCATAGGTGCATCAAAAATTGCGCGCGACATATCTGAACGCCGCATGGCTGAGGAAACCCAGCGCCTGCTCATTCGAGAGATGCAGCATCGGGTTAAAAACCTCTTCGCGGTGGCAACGTCCATTGTCACCCTCACAGCTCGGCAAAACCCGACGCCGGAGACGCTGGCCAGCGCCATTCGTGACCGTTTATCGGCACTCGCACGGGCCCATGATCTAACGACGAGCGGCTGGTCGACGGACAATGGAGAAAATTCCCGCGGCGACCTTATTGCATTGATCAAAACGGTTCTCGCCCCCTATGGCGAGGGAGGTCGTGTTCAAGTTGAGGGAGATCATGTCAGCGTTGGCAGCCACGCCACCACCAACATCGCGCTTCTGATTTACGAGTTGGCCACCAATGCGGCCAAATACGGCGCGTTGTCCGTTGTTGATGGTCAACTGGCCATCGGACTTCATGTGGAGGCCGAAAAAGTCCGGATCGATTGGTCCGAAACCGGCGGTCCCGAACTGCATGGCGAACAGACCTCAGGCTTCGGAAGTCAGTTGGCGCAAAACCTCGCTTTGGCGATGGATGCGACGCTGACACGCGATTGGCGGCCGGAGGGACTCGTCGTCACGATCGAACTCCCATTGGCAATCCTCAAAACGTAATCGCCCCGACTGAAGTCCTGACGGTCTGCCCCCGTGGGCGATGTTCAACTGCGGGCGTCGTGATCGGTCTGATGTGTCCTCCTGGGGCGCGAAAAGGATGACTGTAGATTGGCCGCATGGGGTAGCTAACCGCCAGCCAGATCGGGAGTGCAACAAAGCTGTCAAAAACCGCGACCGGTCAGTGGAATGCAGCTGGGGTCTTCCATGGGAAGAATGCTCTGCGTCGCGAATCAATTGGCACCTTGCGGCCCCACCGGCTCTGCACTCCGATTGACCGAAAGGCGAATGCCTTCATCCTGCTGCAACTCAAGCAGTGCAGCCACCCGGCACCAGCTGCCGCTAAAGCACGGCACTGCCCATTCGCTGACCAGGCTGTGCCGCTCTGACGGCTTAAAGCCATCCTGCGGTCGTGAAACGCGCACGGCCTTGAGCGTATAGGAGAGCCAAGCATCAAACAGCACAGCCGTGCTGGTCATTATCTCGTTCACCCCCTCGGAATAATCCCAAGCCCTGCTCCACGCGACGCGGCATTTCCCGCTCGGCATGCCCTCTGAGGCTAACGTCATTTCAACGAATGGCTCACCTTCGGCGAAATCCTTCGTCTCGTCACCGGTCTTGGAAAGAACCACCGACTTGGGCTCCGGGCCAGTTTCTAAGCCCAGGGCATGCAGGCTAGAAGAAACGACCCGATATCCTTCAGGCAACAGCTGCGCAGGGAGCTCCTGCGTTACCGGGTCTGCGAGACAGGCCAGCCGGAACGTTTCCAGGACATTGAGAATGCCACGAAGGTCCGACCAGTTTTTGTGTGCGAAGGTAATCCGCTCCGGCTCGGCAAACGCAGCAGATGGAGCACCCAATAGCCAGATCGCCGAGAGACATACGACCCGAACAAACTGCGGATTGGAAATGCTACTCATCAAACTCGGCTCCGGGAGCGATGGATCACAGAGAGCCTATCACAAATCACTGGACGTAGTTGGCCCGTGGTTGTGAAGCCTGAACGCAAGAAAAAGCCCCGCCAGCCGAAGCCAGCGGGGTGTGTAAATTTTTGCAACCAAGTTTGTGATGCTACGGCGGGGGACGCCCAGTCAAAGCATACCAGGCCGTCGCCGCGCCCGCCGCTGCCGCGATCAGCGCCTTTCCGATGGACCACAGTGTTTGACCGAGCCGGCCGGCGAACACCACGCGATCACGCACGCGCTCAAGCTCTTCCGTAGTCGGTCGGATAGATTCCACGCTCTTCTCCACTGCGGCCAATCGGTGCGTGATGCCGATGATCTCACGCTCAGCCCGTTCCTGCGCCTCATAACTCCGGCGCCGCCCTTGCGACGCCGACTTTTGATCCTCGGCTATCGACGCCAGAAGGCGCTCGATAGAATTCAGCCGCTCATCGAGCCGCGCTACCTGTGCTTCCGTGCTGCCTGGCATCAGCTCCTATCCTCAGTCCCGCGTCTCACGCCCATGCCGGGCGCACTCTGATGGTGACCAGACCGACGCCCCGCACAGACCGGCCACCGTCTCGTCAATCCGTCGCTGGTCGCCAGCGGTCGCGCCTCGCGCCCCTATCAGCGATGTGCCGACCACACGGCGGAGCCCGTCACTGGTCGCAGGCGCTGGTTTCGTAGTTGAACAACCCGCCGCGCTCAGCGCAGCGGCGATAGCGAACACGCCAGTCTTCAGCTGCATTGCCGGCCTCCTCGTTTTCCTGATTGATCTTCGCAGCGAACGCGACCTGTTCGTCCACACGCCCCCTGTGGTGGCCGTAAAGGTAGATGCCGGCCGCCAGCGCCAGCACCAGAAGAACCGGCCCCAGCGCCTGCCTCAGCTTCAAGAACAGGGCCTTGTAGACAAGACCGGCGCCGATCATGACGCCAGCCCCAGTTTCTTGCGCACGGCCGGCATGCTGGAGATCGCGTAGATTGCAAAGCCAGCGATCAGCGCCACGATGGCGATCTGTGCCGCCGGGTGCAGGTTGCCGAGCGCGGCAAATGGAGCGCCGATACCAGTCAGCAACCACGTCCAGAAGCGCTTCGACTTCGCAACGGGTTCCGGCGTTGCCACTGGCAGCGGGCGCGGCTCGGGCTCGGAAGCCTTGGTGTTTGCCAAGGCATAGACCTTATCCAGAACCGCCTCGACCTTCGCCGGTGCCACCAGTGCTTTATTGAGGCTGTCGCCGGCGTAGTAGCTCTGGCCGCGCTGCACGTGCCGGTGCGCGCCGCGCGTGGCATCCAGCACAGGAAAAGACGCCCATTCGCCAGCGAGGCGCCGGCCGAACTCGGTGCGATCGATCTCGCCATTGACGAACTGGTGATAGCCGCGGCGGATCAGCAGGTGATAGGCAAGCCTGTCCTGCAGGTTCGCATCGAGTATCTGGGAGCCGCGCAGACCAAGCTCTTCCTTGAGCCCGATCAGCGTTTTGCGAATGAACTGCGGCGCACCGGCCGCTGACGATCCATGACTGCGCGACCAGGCGCGCTGCGCTGCAATCACCTCGTCCACAGTCATTCGGGTGAGCGGCTTCGATAATCGATCCTGTCGGTGGCCATAGATCACTTCATAGCATTCAGGCGGCGTGCGGCTGGTTTCCGTCTCATAGACGAATGCAAGCAGCAGCGCCGCGCCGGTGGGCACGGTGCGATCCATATCGTTTCCTTTCTGATGATGAGCCCATGCGAAAGCGCCGCGCCGGTGGGCGCGGGGAAGCATGGGTTTCAGGTTCCGTTATTCAGTGTTAAGCCCGGAGTGTCCTGTTGGGGGGCAGCCCCTGCCGGTTTGATGTCAGACCCGTCGCAGCCGGCAGGGGTTTTCTTTCGTTCACGGTGATCTAGGTTGCGAACGCTGGCGGGTGCCCGATTCTCTTTGACGTCGGGCAACAGATCCCACCCTCCCCCATCTGGCTCGCCAGCACCTTTACCCCTTGGTAATCGACATGCGGAAACATGCTACCGTTGGCGCGTGCCATGTCTGGCATGAAGCCATTGTCCAACGCGTAAGCCCCGCGCGCCAGCATGCTCCCAAAGATCGAAACGCACTTGTTGCAGTGCGTAACGGATCGTTATTGGAAGAGCGTTCGCGAATCCCGGCATCTATAAGCGCGGCGGACCTGGCGAGGTTCGCTAGGCCGGCGCTGACGAGCCGCCCTCCGAAGCGTCGGCCGACCTACGTCATCGCACCAATGCCGAGCTCAGCCTGAAAAACTACCTTTGGTTGCCAGCGAGCGAGCTTTCTCCCCTTGAGCGCCCCAAGCCTTAAGGTGTGAACCCCAACAATTCGCTCGTTGGCGCTCATGGCGTAAACCTGCCACCTCAGATGTTGGCAGGGATCACGGTTGTTCTACTGGTGGATGCGCATTTCTATGAGCCATCAATGCTGTGCTGGTTATAGCGGGCCTCAGCCGGCAGAATGATGCCGGCCTGAAATCCGTGGAGCAGCACCGCATCCTTGTCCGTGATATCTCCGCCCATCTGTGAGAACGAAATCATCGCCTGCATCCACTCGGCAGTGGCCTCAATTTCGGTTTGCCCCAAAGCGGCACATCCCAGGGTCGCGTTCGTGATCCAATCATCAGCAGATTTTGCTCTGTACGAAATTCTGGCCGCATCGGCATCGCTGATTTCAATCGAGATTATCGACATGATCATATCATCTCCACTGTTAGGTTTTGGAAACTTCCGTCCGGGTGGTTTGTGCCCATGGTGACATTGAAGCTAACTATATCGCCCGCCGACAATTGCCTTACTAGGCTCATAGAACCGGTCGATTCTGTGCCCAGCGTCCTGATGCTTGGGAGACCAGCGACCCCATTTATTGTAATCGGAATGCGAAAATCGCCTGTGCCGCTCTGCATGCCCATTATCGATATGCGATACCGCCCGTTTTCGGGGATCACTACGTGGAGACTGTCGCCAGACAAAGAAAATCCGGAGTTCTGTTGTATGACTAGAGAGCGGTATCCACTCCCTCCCCCTGCGGGTGTGCAGTTTATATAAGGTTGTGACGCCCTATTGAGCTTTCCTGTCATTGTGTCGCCGGCCCTATTGACTGGCGTGAAGCCTAACGCCGGCTCCGCATTTTGCGCGAGTACGCCTTCCGCAGCCGTGGCGAAATCACCAGTTGCCGCAAAGGCTGCGCTTCCAAGCGCTCCACCCTCTTTCAGCAGCTTGCCGGTGGTGCCATCAAACAGAGCGACATTGCCGTCGGTCGCACCGTTCGGGCCGACGATGTCACCATCCAGACCTTTCGCTGCGACCACATCCCAATAGGTCTGCCATGAAGCACCGACGCCCGGTTCGCTTGCAGCGTCGGACGTATGCGCCGTGGTGCAGATATAGGACGAGCCGTTGTTCTCTACTCCGGAAAGTTTGTCGTAAGCCGTGGCGGTAGCCAGGCACCCTGCCAGTCATCCCATGGCGAACCAGTCGCCCCGGTCGGACCGGTGACGTAAGCGGGGTCGCTCCAGTCCGCTGCTGCGACACTATCCTTGGTGTAGATAGCCGATCGGCCGTCGCCGACATCGGCAACGAGAACGGTGAAGCCCGCCGCTTGGTTGTCATACGCAGCGCGGCCCGCAAGATCAGCCACCTGAACATCGAAACGAACGCCGTTGACCAGGTCCTGCTTGGCGATCACCTCTAGCGCACCGGGGCCGGTGAAAATCGGAATCTTGTTTGCCGCCCCAACCAGTCCCGCCAGTGCCGACACGTTGCCGCTGGAGAGCATCTGACCGATTTCCTGCAACGCCTGCCGATAGGCAACGTGATACGGCGTGAAGGTCACGCGATACGGTGCGGCTGCCTGCGTCGGCCCCGGCCATGGATAGGCCAGCGTGATCTGCGTGTCGCTGTCGACGGAAGCGATCGGGATCGGCATGCGACATGCTTGCCGAAATCATCCGCCGGCCGCACGATCTGCGACCAGGCCGTGCCTTGCCCCGTGACAACGGTTTGGCCCTGAGTCACCGATGCGGTGCCGGTTTCATAGTAGCCCTGCTCGTAAAGGTTACCCGCCATTCTCGGCATCCTTCTGTTCGGCCTTGGCGCCGCCCTCGGTCGCAGCGTCCTGTAGCTGGCCATTGATCTTCGTCAGGCTGTCGAGCTCCACCTGCATGGCCTCCCGCTCCTGCCGCGCGCGCTCCAGCGCGTCGACAAGCATCAGACAGCGATTGCGGTAATAGTCGTTGAGCGCGGTCGCCTCGACGGCAGCAGCCATCGGGCTGACCTGCTTTTTCGGCTGGTCAGTCATGGAGTATCCGGTCTTGTGGGAGTGCGTTGTGGTGTGGTCAGAGGTGCGCGATCAGCGCCTTGATGTCATCGCTGGACGCTGCAGTGCTTTCTATGGTCATAAATCATAATCCCAAATGATATAGAAAACTTCCCACGGGCCGTTCAGAAAAGCTTCGCTATGATAATTCACTTGAAACACAAAGCGATTATTGAAAACATTCGCACCATACCAAGGTATTCTATTCGACCCTTCGTAAATAAACTCAACATGGCTTCCAATGTGCTCATTCCATTGCTTCGGGTTGGACGTAACTGTGCGGCGAACAGCGAAGAACACTGGTGGTCGCGCTGAAAACGTCTTACCGAAATTGACGGTTCTCACTTGATGGCCGTTCCCTGGCGCGGGATAGCCCTTCGGTGTCGCCGGAAGATTGAGCACGCCGCGCATCAAGAGATTGAGTGTGCCGTAATCGGAACTAAAATGAAGGTCTTTTGGCTGCGCTGTTATAACGTCCACACCGGGCTTGCTCACGAACAGCCCGTTCTTATCGAGAAGCACCCGATTAACCATCAAGATTCACCTTGAACACGGCATAGAAGGTCTTGCCGGTGTAGCCGATGTTCTTCGTCCACACATGCGCAGAAAAGCTTGTGTTGGAGTGGTATGTGACGTGCGCATCCATCTCCGAAATGATGTTCAATCCCGGCCCCAGAAACAGTTCGAACTCAGGCACCAGCATGATTGCCGGCCTGAAGCCCAGATCGACCGGAATGGAGAATGATGCACTGCCGCCGTTCGGGACGCTAAGCGTGCCCGTCTGCACCACCTGAAGAGAACTCCAGTCAGACGAAAAGAGCAGATTGCTTTCGCCGGTCGTGACAACATCATGCCCGGGCTTTGATATATACAGCCCTTGAGCGCCGCCTTTCGGGCCAAGAAGAACGCGATTAACCATAGTTGTTCCGCAAGACGATGTAGAAGACGGTTCTCGTGCCGGGGAAGGAATTCATGTGCCGCTCAATCGTGAATTGATCATTGCGTATCCTTAAGCCGAGCGCGTGCCAGTTGTAGTTTGTGCGCGTTGCCATCCACCACTGGGAAAGATCGTTCGATTCTCCAGAAACCCAGGCAAGTACGGAGGGCGGACTGCTGAAGGTTTGTCCGTAGGTGATTGTTTTGAAGGTTTCACCGCTACCCCAGACAAAGCGATCGGATGTGATCCAGTTGCCGATCTCGCTCCAGCGGCTGTCGAACGACAACTGATTGGGCGCCAGGCCGGTGTTCAGAACATCATTGCCCGGCTGTGACGTGCGCAGGACATAGGTGCCGTCAAACGCCCCAATAACAACTCTGTTCGCCATCAGTCGGCCACCAGAATGCGATTGTTGTCCAGTTCAATGCGCATCTTGCCATCGTTGCTCTGGACCAGCCCCGAGTTCACTGTCCCGATGTTCGCGACGTTCATGCGCCAGACTCCGGCGGAATAGATCAGCGGATTGACGATGCTGCCGCTGCCAAGGTCACCAAAATAAAGCGTCTCGGCATCGAGCACGACACGGCTCCGCGGCGATCCACTGGTTCGCGCGTCGAGATAGATTGACGCCTGCTCGAAGGTCACTCCATCGTCCGCACTCACCTGCAATACGGCACGCGCCCATCCACCGCCTGGCGACGCCCCCGCCTGAACGCGGAACGTTCCGTTGGCAGAAACATCATCGACCTTTGTGCTGACCTGGGTGATCGCATCGGACAAGGCGACCACCTGCCGTCGATAATCTCAATCTCGGTGGTGAGCAGATCGACAGCCTCAGCGATATCCTCGTCGATCGTCACTTCCAGAATTTCCAGTCGCTGAGCAAGCGCGCTGGTTTCGTTTGCAACGACGAGGACGGCTTCCTGATAGGAGGCCGTCAGGTTCGCATAGCTGACGGCCGCTTCACGCCGTAAGCGCTGGACCTGCCCGTATTGCTGGTCGAAGTCCCCCATATCCTTTGTGGCATTGTCGAGCGCCCGCTCAATCGTCTCGCGGGTGTTGTACTCGACAAACTCGGTCCGATCGCCGATCGCTTCATTCAGGCTATCGAAATCCAGGTCGAGATAGACGTCGAACTTCACATTCGGCGTGCGGACGGCCAGCCAGCCAGACCACAGGGATCGCCGATTGGAATATGGCAGGTAACGGCCCCTGACCTCATAATCCATCGCGGGCAGCAGTCCCTGCGAAATGAGCAACTGTCCAACGAGCACCTGATCGGTGCGACCGCGATAGACTGTTTCCCCTGTGGTCGCCAGGCGCACCTCGAACTCGACACCCTTCGTGTCCTGTATGTCGCCATACCAGCCAAGCAGGATCGCCGGGCGACGCGGCTTGCCATCATTATCGGGAACAGTCGCAGGATCCGCCGTCCAGTCGTAGATGACCTGCGGTGCGGGTTCGATCGGCCCCATCGGCCCGATGGAGTAAGGAAGCTCGTCGGTTGCCGGTGTCCAGGCGTAGTCGCTCGGGTCAATTTCCTGAATGGAAACGGCCTGATTGGAGTTTTCCAGATCGTCCATCGAAGAGATCAGGAACAGCTTGTCGACATAGCCGTTGCGTGCACTTGTCCACGCAGCAGTGTCCAGTGGCTCCAGCAACCACGCTTCGGGCGGCAGCGTGTGACGATGACGACGGAACCGCCTGTTGTCCTCCATCAGGGCCTTTTGCAGTCTCTGCACCTGAATGGGAAACGGTACGGCGTTGAACTCGACAGAGGCGATCAGTTCACGCCCGTCATCCGCATCGACGTAGTCCTGCGAAATCCGGAGAGGCGCATCCTTCATGGACCATGCTGTCTCAGGCTCCGGATAGGTCGCGCTCACACCGTTGTAGGTCTGCTCAAGGCCCGGGAACGGATCGCACGACTGGTCTTCCGTGATCGCAATGCTTTCGTCGGTGAAGAAGTATGAGGGCAGCGCCGGGGCGCCGACATGAATTTTGTAGACACCGCCGATTTCCGCCATGCGCCCATTGCAGGATTTCAGCAGTTCCTCGATGACAGCCAGGGGAGACTGCTCGAATGGCTTGATCTCATAACCGCACCGGAACTGCCGCTCGCCGTCAACCAGCATGTCGCACTCGTTCATGGCAGCAAACCATGACGAAAGCGGCAGCCTGCTTGCCGGAATGCCACCACCGAAGACAAGCTCGCCTTCGAAGTGAATGCCGCGCAGAATGTTGAAGATGATCACCGCCGGGTTGTCTGAGAAGGCGTAGGTGTCCGCCTCCCCCCAGCGCTGGATTCCCGCCCCACCGACCGAACTGTCCTTCCTCGGATCGTAGAGCGGCAGGCCGGATACCTGCCAGATCGCTTCCGGAACACCGCGAAACAGGTCACGATTGAACTCGGCAGTGAAAATGACATGGGCGACCCCGCGGCCAATCATGCCATTGTCCCACGCCCGGTCTCCGGCAGCGCCAAAGGTCGACAGCAGGGTCGGGTCCGGCGTGTCGCTGCCACCCGCAACATATTTGGCGAACAGCCAGTATATGCCGGGATGATCACCATGGGTAAATTCGGTGAATGGATAGCTTCCCGACCCGAACCAGGCGAGAGACCCGGGCCTGTCACCAAGGCCGGGATCGCGGTTGATCTTGCGGCCGCGCATCCAGACCTCATTCGAAATACCGGACACCGGCAGATCGGAGACGCTTATCACCTGGGCGATACCGGCGTTCGGCGTCGATCGGACCTTGCCCCATGTGTTCGCATAAACGAGATGCCCCGCAGTGGCATAGGTGCCGACGATGAAGGACATCGACTTGTCGCCGCCAAGGCCGATGCTTGTCTTGATGCCGGGTTGCTGCGGCTCTTCATTATCCGTCAGGATGCGCTGAAGGAGGGACAGTCCGATCTTCAGCGCAACGGTGAGGATCAGTTTGCCGATCGCCGTCGATGTGAGCAGACCGACAAGCGCTGCGACAGGACCTGCAAGCGCAAAGGAAGTGGATGCCAGGAAAAACCAGGCGGTCCAGAAGATCAGGTTAAGCATGGTTCAGACCCGAAATGCCCGTTCAGCACCAAGGAGGTCCATCGTGCCGAGACCACCCTCCGGCTTCAGAAAGATGACCCGCGCGCCCTGCACGACACCAAGCGCGAACAGCCCGGCGTCATCGACCGAAACCGCCGCAATGTCCCCCACCTGCGCGTGAGAAGGGTGAATTTCCGTCAGGTGCGCCGCCGCAAGATCCGCATGCGTTTCGAACCCTCTTGCCTTCAGGAGGCGCAGGCCGCCTTTCAGGGTGGAATAGGATCCGCGATAGTCGGTGGCGAAGTCGACCCCGGTCATGGCGGTGACGGCACCGGCAGCAAACAGGCGCAATCGAACACACCCCATTCGAACGGGTGTCCCTTCACCTCGTTGATGTAGGCGCCCAGCGCGGCGCGCCAGAAAGAAAGGCGCTTCATCCGATCGGCCCCGATTCCTCGCCCCAGGCAAGCTCCCACTGGTTGGCCACGTCCGTGTATTTGTAGAACCGGTCACCCTGTCGCTGACGCTGATATTCATCCGACTTCCGGGACGGCACTTTCCGGGTCAGGATGCGTGTATGCGATACGATCTCCAGACGGATACTCCCTTCGGAGTTGGCCTTTGGCGTGTTGATCGGCGTGCCATTGATAAAGCCGAGGAAGCGCGGGACGGCAGGCGCAATCGGCATGCGCGTTTCACGGTTCAGATAGAGGCGATGGATCTCGACCTGACCGTTGCGCGGATCGTAGCCGCGAACCGCCTGTTCGATCGCCGGGTCCAGCTGGCTGAACACAAGCGTGACGCGCCGGACCGTGAGATCGGAAACGAGCGGAATTGGCGGGACATTCAACAGCCCACCCATTCCATAATAGGTTCTGGTCACGGGCGCGCCTGTTGCACCTGCTATGACCGCAATGTCGGTATGCTCGCGGCCAGTCCAGAGTCCGATGGTCTCGGGCGCGCCGTTGCTTCGATTCTTCGCAGTGATCCAGACGAGGTCGCGAAAAATCAGCCCATCGCGCGCCTGGAGTTCGGCAGCGGTCGCGGTATCAACAGATCGAACCATGATGCTCTCAGGCTTTAGGGGTGAAGACGCTGGAGAATGGAGAACCCAATCGACACCGAGCCGAAGTCGTCGACCTCTCCAACCGTGAGACTTTGGGGAACGATCCGCATGAAGGCGGCGGGCTTCACGAGTTCGACCGGTCCTCCGGCCACGCCTCCCGGCTCGAAATGCGGCCTCACTTCGAACACCGGGGTTTCTCCCGCCGCGTCCGCCGCCACCGGTTCCGAGATCCTGTGTAGCGTCCGGCGCACTGGACCCGCACCATATTCAAAGGCGAGCATGTCGCCACGGGACAGCTGATATCCCGCGGGCAATCCGGCAAGCCGCATCGACTTGTTGTCCGCCTCGATCGACAGAACGGTCGGCGTCGCACCACTGATCAGCAGACCCTTGGGATCGAGACGCGGAAAGGCAGTGCGCGGATCATAGAAAAGGAATGAGTGCAGAGAACCGTCGAGGGTATCGATCAGCGCCTGGGTTTCGAGGCCGTCGTCATGAAAGGCCGAAAAGAGCCGGACGGAGGCCGACCAGAGTGGCGGGGCCAGTTCGCCGGAAAGGAACTGGCCACTGCCCAGGCCGGACAGTTCCTCGAAGCGCTGGAGCCGGAATGGCGCAGCAGCAACGTTGATTGCGTCCTGAAACTCTGCAAGCGAAAGGGGAAAATTGAACGCCATCAGCCCCGCGCCCTCGGATCGTTGCTGATTGCCTGAACACGATCGGGAAGGGTTGCATCGAACCGGCCAATGGACGCTTCGCTGATCCTGACCGCCACGTCCTCGCTTTCAGCACGAATGGTCGGACGAAACATCGGCCCCTCTTCTCCGATGATGTGTAGGGTGATCTCGCCGGCGTTTTCGCGGCCGGCCGAGGCCATGCGCTGAGGCATGGAGAACAATCCGATGCTGCGGCCGGCATTCATGGCTTCAAGCATGGGGCGATACTGCTCTGCCGGGCCGGCGCGCACGACGAATTCCTCATTGTGCACGACACCCGCCACCTTCGAGCGGTCGCCGCTACCGGTGAAACCACCCGTGTCGAACCCTGTCACAGTCCGTAATCCCGCCCACGGATCAGAGAACCCGCCTCCGAACAGCCCCCCGCCCCCACCAAACAGGCCCGCAAGCGGTCCCGTTCCGAGAAGGGCTGCCTGGGCTGCCGCGAATGCGAGCTGGATTGCCAGCCGTTTGACGGCATCTTCCGCCCGGCCGGAATTGTCGATCATCGCCAGCAGCGCATCCGATCCCGACTGGAACAGGTACTCCAGGGATTGCGTTCGCGCTTCCTGCGCTGCCTTCAGCTGTTCCTCCGCGGCGCGCTGCGCCTCGATTGCCGTTACAAGTGCTGCAATGCGTTCGCCCTCACGCGAGGCAGCCTCGGCACCGGCGTTGCGCAGTTCATTCGAAATTCGCTTCTGCACATCGCTCTTGCCCATCAGCGAAAGCTCATGCTCCAGTTCGGAGATCACCCGGCTGATTGCCTCGGCTTCCTTGTCGCTCGCCTTGGCGGCCCCGGACGCAGAGCGCTCGGATTCGCGCCGGGCGACGGTCATTTCGGCAAGTTCGCGCGCCTGCGCTTCGGTCAGCGCCGCGCCCTGCGACGACGCATCATTGAGGATCCGCTGCGTCTCGGCGGCAATGGCGCGCTCGCGGTTGGATAGCGCGAGTTCGTCACGATACTGGCGGATGTAGTCGACAGAGGTGTCAATTCTTCTGCCTGATTCACCCTGGTCTGGACCGTATTGAAAATCTTCAGAGTAGCCGTTTCTACGATCAAGCTGATCTTGGATTACGGCGATTTCATCGACCAACTTGCGGCGCTTATCCTCAAGACCTTCGATATAGTCCTCGGTGCCGCGACGCCTAGCATCAGCATATGCGCCCTCTACGGTCGCGAGATTGCGACGCCATCGCTGGAGTTCTTCATCCAATGAGCGCAACTCGGCATCCTTGTCTGCTCTCGTGGACAACAATGTTCCGGTCTGTTGTTTCTCAAAAGAGTTGTAGCTGTCGAGGAACGTGAACCAGGCGCTGGTCGCATCGACGATCGCCCGCTTCATGGCGGTGCCGATCGTCGTCGTGATGACGTTGAACTTCCGATCTACATCCTCGGCCTTTCGGATCATCTCCGCATCCATCACGAGTCCAAGATCTCGCGCGGCCGCAATTTGGTCGCGAATTCCCTGTTCGCCTTCGTCGATAAGCTCGACGAACCGCTCGCCGGCCGATCCGCCGAACAATTCATCTGAAATGCGAATGCGGGCGGCCTGGTCGAACTGCTCCAGCTTGCCGATAATCTCGGTCAGGAGGGCGGATGGATTTTTCAGCTTGCGCGACAACTCCTCTGATGAAAAACCGAGGCGCCCGAAGGCTTCCGCTGCCGATCCGCCGCCCGTGGCCACAAACTCGTCTGCACGCAGGTTCAGTTCCTTCAGGCCATCGGTGAGAATGTCGACACCGATGCGGTTCTGCTCGGCGACGAATTTCAGTTCCTGAAACGATTCCACATCGACGCCGGCCTGTTTGGCCTGTCGACCAATATCGGCAACTGCTTCAGCGGTCTGTCGGACCTTCGCGACGACAGCCGTGGCACCCACGGCGGCGAACAGAGCGGGCATGGCGCGCAAGGGCGCCATGACGGTCTCCACACCGGAACGGGCACGCCCCATCGCGCTGCCGATGCTCGCACCTGTCGACTGCGCATCACGGCGGATCTTGGCCCAGGCGGAGTCGATACCGCTCGTATCGCCTCCGATCCTGTATCGGAGATCATCTCTGCTCAATGCCCTTGCCCTTGTTCATTCGTTTCCGGTCACGATCGGCCAATGCGGCTTTGGCTGCTTCGTAGGCCTCCCGCGTCGGAGGCTGGATTGCTGACTTCTTCGCCCCGGTGGATATGGCCCAACCTTCCCAGGCGGCGCGGAAGTATGCGAAACCCGTCTGCCAGAACTCATCCTCGGTCCAATGAAGGACGCCACCGGCGAAATTCATCCACTCTCCGAAGGGGAGGCGCTCGATTGGCCGATCGCGCGTGCCAGCAGACCGAGCGCCATCGCCTGCAGTTCCCTTTCGCTTTCGGCCTGGGCTTTTTTTGCTTCGTCTTCCTCAGCCGGCGTCAATCCCGACACCGCGCCCGAGATCGATGCATAGACACGGGTGAGCCCGGTCGCGCCATTGACATGCGGCCAAAGGCTTGCGGCCTTTTCCTCACCTACGAGAATGGCGAGCGCATTGCGGAGCGTTTCAGGCTTTCGCGCCCGAAGCGCCTCCTGTAGCCCCTCAAGTCTCAGATTTCGTCTCGGCCATGAGGCGGGCGATGTGATCGAGTGATGCCGCGACAAGAACCGTGGCGGCCCCGGGCAAGGCAAGCTCGCGCTCGCCCCGCCATGCGTTCGGCGCAATCATCAGACGGCCGTATAGGCGATTTCGCCCGAGGCCTGCACCTCGCACGAAAAGTTCATGTCGTTGTCGAGGTCGCCGGAGAACTCGAAATTCGAGATCAGCCAGTCGCCGACGAATTCGCCATAGCCTGGAACGAAGACGCTGTAGCCGGTCAGTTCCGTCTGGTTGACGGCAGCGTCGGCGAGCAGCTTGCCCGCAACATCATCGTCGAAGATACCGGAACCGGAAAAGTTCACGTCCTTGCCCCCGTACTTGCGGACGCGGATCGGCGGCTTTGCACGGTCCGTGCAATCGGCGCGCTTCGATTCGATGATGTCGTTCAGAATACGGAAGTTCGTCGTGTTGATGCCACAGACATTCTCCCAATCAGCGGGTGCAGGCTGCCCCGTGGGGCGCCGGATGATCAATAGGCGGCCGAGCTGTGTCGACATGGCTGTTGCTCCTTGGCAATGGCGGGATCAGGAGACCCGCAGGTTGTAGTCGAGCGAGAGTTCCCACACCGGCAGTTCTCCACCGGGATGCGGCGTGATGGTCGTTTCGATATGCGTGCAGTCCTGACAGACGCCGCCAAGCGTCGGATCAGAGTCAAGCGCCGCCTCGATCCAGACAGATGCTTCGTCGCAGACGTCGTCGCCATTGGCTGCTGCGGCGACATAGGCCGTGACGGTGAGGCGTGGTTCCCGTCGTTTGCGCTGCGCGCCCCGGCTGACGGGCTCGCTGGGTATGGTGGGCATGATGCATGGGCATTCCGAGATGTCCGGAACTGGGCGGCCGTCGGACTTGCGCACCGTCCAGCCGTGCGGCGCCGACTGTTGAAGGATTGCCAGCACGCTGTTGCGAATGAGCGTCCGGACGTGCAGCATCAGGCACGCTCCAGCTCGCAGCGCACCATGCCGCGACCATCCGGCAAAGGTTCCCGAACCGTCCAGGTGACGCCCCTGAAGGTGAGCTTGTCACCATCGGAGATGTTCGGGACGTCCGCTTCCGCAAACGATGCCCTGGGCGTCATTCCATTGACACCCGGTTCGCCATACCCGGCCCCGCCGGCGACCTCCCCGAACGGCCCGCGAATGATGACACGAACCGGATCGTCCAGAGGCACACCTCCAATGGTGACTTCACCCGTTTCGCCAAGTGCGTCGAGAAACGCAGCCGGCATGCCGGTAAAAACAGAATTCGGAGGGATTGTCATAGCTACTCCGACTTCTGAGCGGCTTCGCGTGACGCAGCCGGCGGCACCGCCTCCGGAAGGCGCCCGAACCGCGCATCAAACTCGGCAGCCTTTTCCGTGGTCACGGTCGCCGGTTTTCCAGGCGCGACGCGCTTGCCGCCCTGGTCCCGAACGGCAACGGGCCAGCGGCCCGTTTCGGTGTCAGGCTTTTTCACCATTGCCGCCTCCACCTTCGCCCGCCGTCGCAGCTTCCAGTTCCTTCACGCGATCAGCCAGCAACTGGTTGTCCTCGGCAAAGGCGTCCCTCTCCGCAGAGGCTTCGCTGTGCAGCCGCTCCAGTTCTTCCACCCGGGCAGCGAGTGCCGTTTTTTCGCTGGCAAGCGCGTCACGCTCGCCCGCAGTTTCGACAAGCTTCTTCTGCTGCTCCTCGACCCTGTGGGCGAGCATTTCCGCCTCTTTTTCCAGAGCGGCATTCACGAGTGCCGCCTGCCTGTCCGGCCTGGCGGCGTTCTCACCGCCCTTCCAGACACCGAACTCATTCTCGAGTTTCGAGACCTCCTCGGGAGACAGGCCATTCTTGCCGCCAAGCGGCACGTCTGCGCCGGGCGGAAAGGACTTTGCACCGAGGCTTACCGTGGTGTTGAAACGATGCGTTTTCGACATGTGATTTCTCCTTGGCTCTATTGCGGACCTCCCGCAGCCCTCCGCCGAAGCACCACAGGGGCAACGGCGGAGGGTTGAAGGCGGCACGCGGATCAGCGCACCAGCGCGAACAGGGATGCATTGGGTTCAGGCATGATCGGCAGCGGCGCTGCCTGCGTCTGAACGATCGTGCGGCTCGGATTCTTCTCCGGCCACATATCGGGAAAGCGCTCCATCGCCAGGAGCGCCTCGTTGTCGAGGATCGCGCCATAGGCGAAATGGCCGTTGAAGCCGAACGGATCGAAGATGCCGACGCCATAGCTCGGCCAGAAATTGTTCTTCACGCCGCCCACCGTGTAGGGCTGCGAATACTGAACAAAGGTCAGCTGGCCAATCGTGCCGAGAACGGTGTGGTAGACGCCTTCTGCACCGGTCGAGACCGGGCCGAGCTGGAACTTTCCTCCATCCTGCCGGCGATTGTCGAGCGCGGCGAGGAAACGCTCGGACTTCTTCAGAAGGCCAGCCGCGCCCGGCCCAAGCAACACTGTGCGCGCGGTAAATCCGTCGGTGTCGGCCAGAAGCTGCACCCATGCCTCGATGTCGTCATAAGGGTCAACGCCAGCCTCCCCCCAACGGGCCGCTGCGGCAAGCGCAATGCTCAATGCAGGATCACGCCCGAAATCGACCGTCTGCGTCGGGTAATCTTCACCTTCGACGATCACTGTACCGGTCCGCAGCGCCTGGCTGCACATCGCCTCTTCGCGCCGCGTGATGCGCAGATCCTGATCATCGATCAGCATGGCAAGATTGTAGGCATAACGCTGTGCCGGCGTCATCTCACCGGCCATTCGCTCGCCCGGGATTCTGATCATGTTCTGGCGCGGACGCAGCGTGTTCTGCGGCTTCACATAGGCCGGTGTGAAGCTGGTGGCCTTGAAACCACGATTGGCCGAGTCCTTTCCTGGCACATCGGGGTGAACGAAGGGCGCCAGTTCACGATCAGGAAGGATCTTGTCAAAGACGATTTCCTCCAGATCAGAGAGCACCACGGTACTGAACATGGTGCTGCGCAGGAATGCCTCGGGACGGTCGCGCGGCGGAAGAACGGCGACCAGTTCCGCGGTATTGAGAAGAATGTTGCTCATGGGAGAGACCTTTCTGGTTCGAGCCCTGTGTCCGCTCGGCCGCGACCGTCAGACAGATGAATGATTGAGATCAGGCGAGTTTGCGCACGACAAGGGATGAATCCGCCGCACGGAACGCCGCCTCGACAGTGTCTGCATCGTGGCCGGCACCAAAGACGAGCTTGCTGGCGTCCAGGCCGGCGGAGGCGTAGGCGGCGACCTCGATATCGCCACCCGAACCATCCGCATCGTAGGCAAGCACGAGGGCGGGGACTTCCGAGCCATCGCCGGCTGCTGCCGCTGAGATCGTGTATTTGTCGTTGGCCGTAATCCGGCCCAACACGGTTCCACGTTCGAAGGGGCCGCCAGTCAAAGTGATGGTGCGCGTGATGACCGGAATGTCGGAGACAAGCAGATCGTTGGGCGCGTAGGTTGCAGTGTTCATAACTGTCATCCTCGTTTTTTGGCCCAAGGGCCGGTTTCTGTAATTGCCCTGCCGGGCCGGACGCGTTTAGGCGTTTTCCGGCTTGCGTCCGTGCAGGGACTGGATGGTCTGTTTCACGCTGGCGACGAGGGACTGTCGCTCGCTCGCAGGGCTCACCGCCCCGCCCGATCCGATCTTCGGGCTGCGGCCCGCCATACGACCGGCAAGTTTTCCCGTCCCGGCGTTTGAATGTTCGAGCAGCGCCGACGCTTCCTTCGCGGAATAGAAGCGCTCGCCGAAGGCCAGTTCGGAAGCGAGACCCGGATTCGCATCCGCATTGGGGTGCGTGAGGATTGCGTGAATACGCCCCTGCTCCGCACGACGCACACGGTCGGAAGAAGCCTGCGGCTTCGGATCGTCGTCCTCAGAACCTTCCTCTTCCTGGTCGGATTCGGCACCGATTTCTTCATCCTCTCCTTCGGCCACGGGCGCTTCATCCTCGTCGCCCTCGGTTCCGGTTTCCGTGGTCTCGTCGTCGAGGTCCTCGACTGGTTCATCTTCAAGGCGTGCAGCTTGTTGCGTCCACGCACGGCGGCGAGGACGCTTCTGGTCAGCGTCGACATAAGTTTCTCCTTTTCGCTGGTTTCAGCCGGCCACGCGGCCAAGCTCTTCTTCGAATGCTGCAAGCACCTGGCTGGGCCGCGCCACTGCATCGGCAAGGCCGATGTCAACCGCCGTCTGTCCACGAAAGCACTTCGCCTCGGTTTCCATGGCAGTTTCGAAACTCAGACGCCCCGCCCGGTATCGCGCGACAGTCTGGGCGAAGTCCCGGCGCATCGCCTCCATATCGGCGAGCGCTTCTTCGAGCACGTGATCGGGGATCGGCCCATAAGCGTTGAAGTCGTCTTTGCGCGCACCCGCCTTCATGATGGTCACTTCGAGGCCCTGATTGGCGAGCCATTTGCTCACGTTGACGTGCATTGAGATAACGCCGATAGAGCCGGCCTGGCCATTCTGCGGAAGGACAACCTGTCGCGCGGATGAGGCGAGAAGATATCCTGCCGAAAGTGCATAGTCGGTCAGGATCGCAATTGTCGGCTTTGCCTGAGACAGTTCGAATAGACGCTCGGCGCAATCGAATGCGCCGGTGACCTCACCCCCGAAGCTGTCGACCTCGACCACGACACCGTCGATGGAGCTGTCTGTCCGGCAATCGTCTGCCTGCAGGCCGATAGCTTCATAGGTCGTTTGACCGGAAGATTTGCCGATCCACTTACCCTTGTTGATCAGCGTGCCCTCGACCTCGATCAGAGCTATGCGATCCGAGATTCGTTTCGGCCCCTGATAGATCGGCTGCCCCCAACCATCCACTGCATCGCGTAATGTGTTTCCGACTACGCCGAACTGCTCGCTGCCATGAACAGCGACTTCGGCATCGGGCATGCCCAGTACACGCGGGCCGAAAGCACGGGCGATCACATTGCCCTTGCCCTCGTGCAGCATGAGCGGCGTGTTGAACATGCGCGCCGCAATTTCGGGATAGTGCGCCGCCATGCTCATGCTGCCTTCCTCCGGATTGATGGAATGCCCAGGGGATGACGCCGCGCCTGCTGGCGTGTGCCGTTCACCTCCTCCTCTACCTCTTCGTCGGGATACTTGGTTTCCGTTGTCGTTTCGCTCTGGGTGCGTGTCTCTGGCTGCGCACTGTCAGGATCCAGACCGAGCCTCAAATAGAAGTCCCGCTCCCGCTTCCGTTGCAGGGCGTTGACTTTCCAGTCGCGCCCCTGCTCGGCCGCTTCCTGCTGCAGGGTCGACAGGTTGGAGGAAATGCGAAGGCCTGCCGCCTGCGCCTCCCTGTGCGGATCGATCCAGCCGCGACCGGGGCCGATCCATTCCGCGTGACACCATGCAGCAGGGTTCTCCTCGAAAGGCACAGCATTGGCAGGGAGCTTCACAAGCCCCTTATCGAACACTTCCTCTAGGAATGCCCGATAGATGCGCCCCATGAACTGTGCCGCGAAACTGCTCTTGCGGCTGGTTAGCCCCTTCCAGACTTCGAGCAGCGCCGCGCGGGCCGAGGAATAATTGACCTTCGACCAGTCCATCGTGAGCTGTTCGTAGGAAAGGCCGACAGCACTGGCGATCTTGCGCAACGCCGCATTCACGAAGGCCTCAAAATTCGCGTTCGGGTGCTCGGGGCGGGTGAACTTCGCCGTTTCGCCAGGTTGCAGCGTGTTCACGCGGACTCCCGGCAGATCGATCGGAGCGGCGTCGTAATAGGCATTCTGCGCTTCGGCGAGCGCTCCATACATATTGCCGACTGCCGAACTGCCCTCCGCGCCAAGCGAATCCATGAGCTCATCCGGATCGAACGGTGTCTCGATAAAGGCAGCCATTACCGCATTGAGCAGAGCAGCCTGACTTTCGAAATCCTCATAGTCAGTGGCCTGCTTGATCGACCGGATGACCGGCGCCCAACTTGACGCGCCGCGTGTCATTCCGGCACGGACTGGCTCGAAGGCATGCACGACGATGGGGCGGCCCCATTCCGTTTCGCGCTCCACCCGATCCCACTGCCACTGGTTCGGCATGCCCGAGAACGTGTCGCCTGGGTGCGCCCGGCGGAAGTGATAGGCGACCGCTGCGCCATATCCGTCGATCTCGACACCGTCGCGTAGGAATTCGCTATCCATCCTACCCATAGGGTTCGAGCAACGACCCGGGTCGACGACCTGCACCGCCGTCTGAAAACCCGGTGCATCCTCGCGCCAGATCAGCGTTGCCATGGCCTCACCGTCGGCGCCGAACCGATGGCGTGCCGCCAGCCCCAGAATGCCGGCCATGTTCTTCGAGCGCTCGGCATCGCACCACATGTCGACATCCAGCGTGAAGTCGCGCCAGAGCGCTTCGATCTGATCGGCAATCTCCTCCGCCTCGTCATAGGTGAGGTTCAGCGAGGCATGGTTCGGCTTTGCCGAAAGAATCCATCCCGACCCGATGATGTTGTCGACAAGCCTGGACACGCCGGCCGACGCCCAGCCGTCATTGCGTGCGATGTCGTTCAGCCGGTCGACCAACTGACCGCGGTCCCAGCGCAAGGCCGAGTGACCGGACCATGTGCGCGGACGCCATTTGGCCAGGGAAGGATTGTCGTAGCCTGCACCCTGATAGGCCGTGGACGCCATCATCCGGTTGCGGGTCATCTTCGCCCGGGCAGCACTGCGCACGGCAGCCGGGAGCGGCGCGCCGTCTGCGCCCATCAGCACCGGTGCATTGCTGGAAACGGTCGGTTCCATCAGAACGTCACTCCCCTGCTGCGCGCGCGTGCGCTCCGACGCAGGCCTAGCTGCGCTTCTAGCCTGCGGATGAAGCTGCGCAGCGAAGCGCGGTTCGCCGCCGAGTAGGTCACCTGCTCTCCCTCATAGGAGACGCTCGCCCGCAGGCCGCCAGTCTCGAGCTTGAACTCGGCCGCACGGGCCTGATCGAGCTGCGCCTGAAGCGCTGCCCGCCGTTCCTCGGTCAAAGCCATGTTGTTCCTATCGGTTGCGGCGCTTCGCGCGCTCGGCCCGCTGCAGGGCTGCAGCTATCAGGCTTCCTTCGAAGCCACCTCTTTGCTTTGTGATGAGGCCTGCTGTTCGCTCTCAACAGGAGTGATCAGGTCCTCGAGATCGCCCTGTGCGGGCTTTTCCATCTTCGACAGACGCTCGGCGAGCATGTCCCACTCTTCGTCTGTCCAGTAGGTGACGCCCAGCCGGATCGCCCCAGCATGCGCCTGGTTCATCATGTCGAGCGCTTCGTTGCGCTGACCGGACGGCAGTTTCCAGACATAGCGCGCATGGCCCGAACGCGTCCGCTCCTCGACCCGGATCTCCGATGTGACCTGCTGATAGAAGTCATCACCAAGCCCCACTGCAAACCGGATGTAGCCAGCCTGCTCCGGGTCTTCCTTCTTCATATCGCGGTAGAGCCCGATCTTCATGATCGAGGCATTGAAGTTGAAGAACCGCGACGTCCATTTCTGTTTCTTCGGCTTGCCCTTGCGGTCGAACTCGCGCACCTGCGACAGGAGTCGCGCAGTGTCCCGATTGTCGCCGCGCACCATGATGACCCGCGACTTGGGGTGTTTGCGCACCCAGCCCCAGACATCTTCGGTATAGGCGTTGCCGTCGATGGCAACGATGTCGGCCGAGCGCTGGTTTCCCCATTCGTCCGCCCAGGTCCGCTTGATCAGCCGGTCGAGCGCGGCGCGTACCTCCGGCTCACTGATGTGGCCGGAATGGACGCGATAGCCCGACAGATGGCTGCCGGCGCGGTGATCGACAACGCCACGGTCGATTACGCACCGGGAAGCGATTGCGGCCATAGCCGATCAGCTGCCACTCGACGCGGTCACCCTGTACGTCCATGCCGATGGCGAGCGCCAGTGCCTCAGCGGGGATCAGTCCCCGCTGAAAGCCGGTTTCCTCGCCCCGGTCCCGAAGGTCTTCCCAGTCGATTGCCTTGTTGTCCGCCTCGAATGGCAGTCCAAGCCAGTCATTGTAGAAGACCTGCTCGGCCCCCGCACCCTTCTCCTTGTCGTCGGGGCCGCCCGACTGCACCTTCAGCCAGGCGCGCGCCAGCGCTTCCCAACTCTCCAGCGGCGAATAGGCAACCCAGATATGGAACGAGCGGTGGAATCGCGCCCGGTCAGGGTATTTTGCCACCCAGCGCGCGCCGTTCTCCGGTGCCACCATCCATGCACGATGATGTTCGCGGATCTCGCAGCCGCAATGGATGCAGACGAAGTGCGCATCCTCGGGGTGCTCGGGATCGATATGATCCCGCATGTTCTCCCAGCGCAGCTCCTGCAGTTCTTCACAGTGCGGGCACGGGACGTGATAACTCTCCTGTGTCCCCAGGTGATAGTTCGTCGTGATCCGGCAGCCGGGCGAAACCAGCGGCGTCGAAATCTTGAAGACCTTCCGGTTGAAGAAGGCCTTCGACCGGCTGTCGGCCTGTGTTTCCGGGTCGCCCGCCTCGTTCATCGACCATTTGGCAAGGTCGTCCTGAACCTGCTTGCGCGGCGAGATCATCGACAGGCCCGCCGGCGAGTTCGCGCCTGCTGCCTGAATGGCCCCGCGACCGTCGATCCGCTCCTTGTAGAGGATCGAGTTCCCGCCATCGCGGCTGGTTTCCGAGAACAGCGCCCGGATTGCGTTCGTCTCCCGAACGAGCGGCATCAGCTTGGTCTTCGACCAGCGTGACGCGTTCTCCTCGGTCGGATGGACGTAGAGGAAATCGCACGGGTCCATGTCCATGGTCCCGAGTGTGAAGATGTTCGCAAGAACCGTGCCGCCAACCTGCGCGGACTTGCCCAGCGTGACAATGCTGCACGGGTCTTCAGGCGAAAGCGCCCGCAGAATCTCCGAGAAGAACGGAAACAGCGCCTCGTTATAGGCACCCGAGAATGCTGAGATTCGCTCCGAAAAGACGATGTTCTGCTTGGCCCATGCCAGATAATCGACCGGCGGCGGCGGAGTGGCGGCTTCGAAGAGCGCCTCGTATTTGAGCCGCTCGGGATTGAACAGCATTGTCATGACGCTGACCGCAGTTCCTGTTCCTCGGCGTCCTCGACGAGCGTGGGTGTTGCCTCTGCCTGCGCCCGGTAGCCTTCCGCCGCCTTCGCGCGAACCACCCGAAACGACTTCTGCAACACCTGCTGAGCATCGCGTTCAGAAACCGAAAACTCGGCGGAAACGGCATTGGCCATATCGCGCAGCCCCTGCTCCATCACCTTGAACGCTTCTGCAACGGCGCGCCCCATCTCACGCCGTGCGGCCTCCGTTAGCATGTATCGGCCCACCGCAAGCGCTTCCTCGCGCTCGGCCTGCGCCGTTTTGATACGCTGTTGCTTCAGGCGCTCGGCGGCCAACTCGTCGTGCACCGGCTCCGGAAC
>NZ_BAMP01000031.1 GCF_000615975.1 Nitratireductor aquibiodomus NL21 = JCM 21793
CGCCGCCGCAGCCTTCCTGTTCATTGTCGGCACCATCGCACTCGCCATCATCGCACTGCTTGTGCGCCGGCAGATTGCCGCGCGGCGCGGAGGCTAACTCACCCCGCAAACCCGCGCTTTCGTAACCATGGAACAGCCCGCAACCCTTCCGGTTGCGGGCTGTTTTCGCTCAGCAAAACAGGCTTATGTTTTTAAGTTATAATTGAGTCTGAAATTGCGATAGGACAGCGCACTTCCTGCGCTATAGGGTCGCGGAAAGCGTTCCCTATTGAGGTCCAACAGTGACAGATCAAATTCAGGAGACGCGGGAGGGTACAGGTGTGCCGATGTCCGCGCCCCAGGAAAATACTGAAAAATCAAGCCATATCAAATTCTTGATATGGGGCATCGTGGTCGCGGCCATTGTCGCCGTCTTTTTGCCGGCTCCATTGTTTGCCAGCAATCTCTCCTTCCTCTTCTACATGATGCTGTGGATCACCATGGCGACGTCGTTCAATTTCGTCGCTGGCCTGGCCGGATATATGCCTTTTGGTTATGTGGCGTTCTACGGCATCGGCGCTTACGCCACCGGCGTTCTGTACAAGACCTTCGGCCTGCCCATTCCCGTGGCGCTTGCCGGTGCGGCGCTGGCCGGTGTCACCATCGGCCTTCTGGTCGCGCCCACACTGCGGCTCAAGGGCGTTTATTTCGGCATTGTCAGCCTCGCGCTCGCCATGGCCATGAAGCTCGTGATCTCGCTCATGCCGAGCGACATCACCGGCGGCAGCCTCGGCCTTATCCTTTCGGCTGCAAACGATCCCGTGGCGGCCTATTACGCCATGTTCGTGGTGCTGATGGGCGCTCTGGCAGCCGGCACCTGGCTTACCATGTCGCGCCTCGGCACGGCGCTGCGCGCCATCCGCGATGACAGCGAAGCAGCCGAAGTGGTCGGCGTGAATGTGGTGGCAACCCGGCTGAAAGCCTGGATCATGGCCACCATGTTCCTGCCTCGTGGGCGGCGTCGAGGCCTGGTACACGAATGCTATCGACCTCGATTCCTCCTTCAACCTGCTGGTGACGGCAAAGAGCATCGTCTACGCCATGGCCGGCGGCCTCGGCTTCCTGGTTGGCCCGATCATCGGCGCGTCCACGCTCTACGGCATCGACCAGCTGATCTGGCGGCATTTCCCGACCCTCAACCTGCTCATTCTCGGCGTGGTCATCATCGCACTGATGCTGCTCCTGCCGCGTGGCATCGTCGGGGCCTTCGCCCAGCGCTTCTCGCGCCTCCGGCGCTTCATTCCGTAAGACGTACAGGATTGAAACAAAGATGAACGAACTTCTGCTTCAAGGCCTCGTCAACGGCATCGTCGTCGGGCTGATCTATGCGCTGATCGGCGTCAGCCTCAACGTGATCTTCGGCGTCCTGCGCGTCGTCAATTTCGCCCATGGCGAATTCATCGTGCTGGGTGCCTATGGCGCCTATTTCGCCCAGGCCTGGCTCGGCCTGTCCCCGCTGCTCGCAATGCCGCTGATCTTTGTCGTCTTTGGCATGATGGGCTACGGCCTCTATTTCGTGCTGGTGAAGCGTCTTGCGCGCTCCAACGATCCCGAGCACGCCTCGCTTCTGGTCATGTTCGGCCTGTCGCTCGTGCTGGGCGCACTCATGCTGCTCGCCTTCGAAGCGGATGCACGCTCGCTCAACTTCACGCTCGACCCGCCCTTCCTGATGTTCGGCAACATCATCCTGCCGACCACCAAGCTGCTTGGCCTTGCGGTTGCGGTCGTGGTCACCGGTGCGCTGGCGTTCTTCCTCTACCGCACGCTGCCGGGCAAGGCGCTGCGCGCCATCATCATGAACCGTGACGCGATCCAGATCGTCGGCGTGGATCTGAACCACCTTTCGGCCCTGACCTTCGGTCTCGGCCTTGGCCTGGCGGGCATCACCGGCATCCTCGTGTCGATGATCTTCCCCTCCTTCTCCCCCTTCATCGGCCAGGACTACACCCTGATCGGCTTCATCGTGATCGTTCTGGGCGGCCTCGGCCATCCGATCGGCGCAGTCGCCGGCGGCATCCTGTTCGGCCTCGCTGAGCAGACCGCCATGGTGTTCTTCAGCGGAACCGTGGCGATGCTCCTCGGCTTCGTGCTCCTGATCGCCGTCATTCTCATTCGCCCCGCCGGCCTGTTCGGCGTGCAGAACTCGCGGTGACGTCATGCTGAAAGTCGAAAACCTCGTAAAGAAATTCGGTGGCGTCACAGCACTCGACGGCATCAGCCTCACCCTCCCCGACCGGTCGATCCTCGGCGTTCTGGGCATGAACGGCTCCGGCAAGACGACGATGCTGAACTGCATCAACGGTCTTTATGACGCGACCGCCGGTGAAATCACGCTCGACGGCGTTAGTCTCATCGGCAAGGTCCCGCATGCGGTGTTCTCCGAAGGCGTGGGACGCACCTTCCAGGTGCCGCGCATCTTCCCGCAGATGTCGCTCCTGGAAAATCTCTCGGTCGCGCTCCTCAACAAGGGGCTGAGCAATGCCGAGATTGCCAAGATCAGCGCCTACTGGCTCAAAAAGGTGGAGCTTTACCGTCTGCGCCACAACTATGCGGAAGAGCTTTCGGGCGGCCAGCAGAAGCTTCTGGAACTCGCCCGCATCATGGTGGCCAATCCGAAGCTGGTGCTGCTCGACGAGCCGTTCGCCGGCGTCAATCCGAGCCTCGCACTGCTGCTCATCAACATCATCCGCGAAATGCCGAAGGAGCTGGGCTGCTCGGTGCTTCTCGTCAGCCACGACCTCACCTCCGTCTACGAACTGTCCGACAACATTCTGGTCATGCATGAAGGCCGTGTCCTTGCAGAGGGCGACGCCGAAGCGATCCAGAAGAATCCGGACGTCATCGAAGCCTATCTGGGAGCCTGACCATGCATGGCGTTGAACTGAGCATGGAGAACATCTCCGTCGCCTATAACGGAGACATCACGGTTCTCAAGGAAGTGGCGCTGCGGGCAAAGCCCGGCGAGGTCACCGGCATCATCGGTCCGAACGGCGCGGGCAAGTCAACCGTTCTGAAGACCATCTTCGGCCTCCTGTCCACCAAGACCGGCGCCATCACCATGGGCGGCCGCGACATCACCAATCTCAAGGCGTTCCAGCGCGCGCTCGAAGGCGTGTCCTTCGTGCCGCAGAACCGCAGCGCCTTTGCCGGCCTGTCGGTCTACGACAACCTGCTTCTGGGCTGCTGGCCCTTCCGCAAGGACAAGGCCCGCATCGAACGCGCCATCGACGGCATTTTCGAGCGGTTCCCGATCCTCAAGGAGAAGCGCTCGACGCTCGCCGGCTCCATGAGCGGTGGCCAGCAGCGCTTTCTGGAAATCGCGCGCGCGCTCGTCACCGAGCCGAAGGTGATCCTGCTCGATGAGCCCACGGCCATGATCGCGCCGAAGATTTCCAAGGACATCTACGCGCTCACCCGCGATCTCGCAGACCAGGGCGCCACCATCATTCTGGTGGACCAGAACGTGCGCCAGTGCGCCACGATTTCGGACCGCCTCTACATTCTGGAGCTTGGCCGCAACAAGGCGGAAGGCACCAGGGAGGACTTCGCCACCGATGGCCAGCTCAAGGAGATGGTCGCCGAGTGGATGAACTACAAGATCGACGTGTGAGGCGTCGTTTATCCAAGATCAACAAAAGGGGAATGCCCATGTGGAATATGACCAAACGAAGCTTCATGGCAGGCACGCTGCTTGCCTGCTTTGCGCTGCCGGTCGCCGGCCAGGCGCAGGAAAAGATCCGGATCGGCATGACGGTTTCGTCGTCCGGCAACTTCGCGCTCGCCTCGCAGTCGGGTGTGCGCGGCGTGGAAATCTGGGTTGATGAAGTCAACGCCAATGGCGGCCTGGAAGTGAATGGCGAGAAGCGCCTCGTCGAGCTCGTCAAGCGCGACGACCGCTCCGACAAGCAGATGGTGGCGCGCGTCTATGAAGACCTGATCGCCAATGAGAATGTCGACGTCCTGATGGCCCCGTTCGGCTCGACCCTGACGGCAGCCGCAGCGACTGTGACAGAGCGTCTCGACAAGTTCATGGTTATCTGGTCTGCCGCCTCCGATGCGCTCTACAATCAGGGCTTCAAGAACATCGTCTCGGCCACCCAGATGCCAGTCTCACGCATGCCATCCGCCGGCCTTGAAGCCGCCGCAGCGCTGGGTGGCAAGAAGGTTGCCATCGTCAATGTGGACGAGCCCTTCCCGGCCGGCCTTGCCGACGGTGCCGAAGCCATCGCCAAACAGCACGGGATGGAAGTGGTCCTGAAGGAAGACTATCCGAAGGGCACGAAGGATTTCAGCCTGCTCCTGCAGAAGGCACGCGCGGCTGGTGCCGACGTGTTCTTCCCCACAAGCTATGAAGGCGACCTGATCTCCATGGTGCGGCAGATGCGCCAGATGAACGTGAACTTTCCGTTCTCGTTCATGGTCTACGCCTCGACGCCGCAGTTCATCGAGATCGGCGACGATGCGCAGTACATCTACAGCCACACCAATTTCCACCCGACCATCAACTGGGAGGTCAATGCCGGCCTCGACCGTGAGGGCTTCCTGGCTGCCTATGAAAAGCTCTTCCCGGACGTTTCGTATGAGCCGGACTTCCAGACCGTTCTCGCCTATGGCGCCGGTGTGATCGCCGGAGAGATCATCGAGAGCGCAGAAAGCCTCGATGCCGCCGACCTCAAGAAGGCGGCCATGGAACTCAGTGACAATCTGACGGTTCTTGCCGGTCCCTATGCGATCGACGAAACCGGCAAGCAGCTGAAAATGCCTTTCCCGGTCGTGCAGTTGCAGCCGGGCAAGGGGCTTGTGACCGTGTGGCCTAAAGAAGTCGCCGTTGCCGAGCCTGTGTACCCGATCCCCGGTTGGGATCAACGAGACTAGCGACCTTGCGCCCGGCTTCCGAAACGTCTCCCTCGGGGTCGGGCGCATTTTCTCAAGAAAAGAATATCATGGATCCGTCATTCGCGTCCCTCGCGGACCTCTCGAAAGCGCTGAGCGAAGGCTCGCTCACGTCCAGCACCATCACCCGACATTTCCTGGAGCGCATCGCCAGGCATGACAAGGCCCTCGGCGCCTTCGTTCATGTCGATGCCGAGCGGGCAATGTCCATGGCGGAGGGGCTCGACAAGCTGCGCGCGTCTGGCGTGGTCTACGGCCCGCTTCACGGCCTGCCAATTGCCGTGAAGGACCTGGTCGACTGGCAGGACGAAACCTGTACGGTGGGCAGCGCCGCCTGGAAAGACCGGCGCTCAACCAGCGACGCCACCGTCATGCGCAAACTGCTTGCCGCCGGCATGATTCCAATCGGCCGCGCAGCAATGGTCGAATTCGCATTCGGAGGCTGGGGCACGAATCCGATATGCGGAACACCGCGCAATCCCTGGGACATGCAGACACACCGCATTCCCGGAGGCTCCTCCAGTGGCTCGGGCGTGGCCGTTGCCGCCGGCCTTGCGCCGGCGGCCATCGGCAGCGACACGGGCGGTTCCGTGCGCATTCCCGCCGCACTCAACGGCATTGTGGGCCTGAAACCCACCTATGGACGGATCAGCCTGAAAGGCTGTTTCCCGCTTTCCAGCACACTCGATTCCATCGGCCCGATGACGCGCACCGTCGCCGACGCGGCCCTTCTGCTCGACGCGCTTTCCGGGCCTGACGCCAGCGATCCGGCCACCCGTCTTGCACCGGCGCTGAAGCCCGACGCATGGCAGGGCATGCGCACGCAGGGCATGCGGGTCGCGGTCATGCGCGAAGAGGATTTCCCGATCCCGCTAGATGCCGAAAGCCAGGCCGCCTACGATCAGGCAAAGGAAGCGCTCATCAGCCTCGGCGTGACGCTGGTTCCTGCCGACCTGCCCTTCGCCTTCAACGAGCTGACGGAGAGCAACGGCCGCATCATCGCCGCCGAAGCCTATGCGGTTCATCGCGATTACATCCACGACAAGAGCGTGCCCATCGGCCCCTATGTGCGCCAGCGCGTGCTCGCCGGGGCCAATATCAGCGCCAACGACTATATCGAGACGCTCGCCGACCACAGGCGCATGAGGGCGGTCTATGCCGATTTCATGAAGCCGTTCGACGCGCTGCTCACGCCGACGGTGCCCTTCCCCGCCATCCCCGTGTCGGAGGTGGACGAGAGTGCGGTTCCGATGGCCGCCTATGGCCGCCCGGCAAACTATGTCGGCGCCTGCGGCCTGGCGCTGCCGGCCGGCTTCACCGAAACGGGCCTGCCACTCTCCGTGCAGCTCATGGGCGCAGCCTTCGCCGAGGAGCCGTTGCTTGCGCTCGGCGCAGCGCTTGAGCAGTGCATCTCGACGACGGACCGGCAACCGCACCTCACGGCAGCCTGAATCAATACGGACAGCAAGGAGTTTCCGATGACGCAATCCACCTGCGACACGCTTTTGACAAACGCTTTGCTGTTCGATGGCCTGGGGGGGCAACCGATCCGCGGCGGCGTGGCACTCTGCAATGGCCGCATCGCCGCGGTCGGTGATGTTTCCGGCTGGCAGGCAAAAGAGACGATCGACCTCGACGGTCTCAGCCTCGCGCCCGGCTTCATCGACGTTCACACCCATGACGATCTCGCTGTCCTGAACGACAGCGCGATGGAGCCCAAGATCACGCAGGGCGTAACCAGCGTGATCGTCGGCAATTGCGGCATCAGCCTCGCACCATACGAAAAGCCCGCCGAACTGGTGCCCCCGCTCGGCCTTCTCGGCACAGCGGAAGACTATCGCTTCGGTTCCTTTGCCGCCTACCGCAAGGCGGTGGATGCAGCCAGCGTCGCCGTGAATGTGGCCGCGCTTGCCGGCATGGTACGCTGCGCGCCATGACGCTCGAAGACACGGATGCACCCGCCTCGGAAGGCCAGATCGCGGCCATGCGCGTCCTGCTCGAAGAAGCGCTGCAGGCAGGCGTTCTGGGCCTCAGCACCGGCCTTGCCTATCCGGTCGCCCGCCACGCGCCCACCGACGAGGTGGTGGCGCTTTCACAGACACTCGCCGCCTTCCCCGGCGCGCTCTACGTCACCCATATGCGCGATGAACGCGACCGGGTGGAAGAATCCGTCGGCGAGAGCATCGCCATCGGTCGGCGCGCCGGCGTCCCGGTGGTGATCTCGCATCACAAATGCATCGGCCGCCACAATTACGGGCGCTCGGCGAAAACACTGTCAATGATCGACAGCGCGCTTCGCCATCAGGACATCGCCATGGATGTCTATCCCTATGAGGCAAGCTCGACCGTGCTCCTGCCGGAGCTGACCCGTCATGCGGAGCGCATTCTGGTCATCGATTCCGCCGCCCATCCCGCGTTCAACGGGCTGGAGCTTTCCAAAGTCGCGGAGAAAATGGGCTGTGATCAGGAAGAAGCGGCCCGCAGGCTTTCGCCCGCGCGCGGCATCTATTTCCAGATGTCGCCGGAAGACATCAACCGCATCATGCAGCATCCGCGCACCATGATCGGCTCAGACGGCATCCCCGGCCCGCAGGCCCATCCACGCCTCTGGGGCACCTTCCCCCGCGTGCTTGGCCGCTATGTACGCGAAGATGGCGTCCTGCCGCTGGAAGAAGCCATCCGCAAGATGACCTCCCTGCCTGCCCAGATCTTCGGCTTCGCCCGGCGCGGCAGGCTGCAGGAAGGCTTCCACGCTGACCTCGTGGCCTTTGATGCCGAAACGGTTCTGGATCTAGCCGATTACGACACGCCAGACCGCCCTTCGGCCGGCATTGAGCATGTCTTCGTCAATGGCGTCGCAGTGCTGGCCAATGGCGCGGTCACCGGCGCGCGTGGCGGCCGGTTCGTGGCCCGTGGCGAGGCCTGACCGGCAGGAGACGCGTCACGCTTCGCGGTGCAGTTCCTGGCAGGCCGATTTCAGAATCCTGATGAACATTTCCTCGGCGTTTGAGATCGCACGGTTCTCCGACGTCAGCGCCGTGATCGAGAATTTCAGGTCGGGCACCAGCGGGCGCAGTCGCACACCGCGCGTGAACCGTGCGGAAAACTCGTCCACGATGGCGCAGCCCACGCCCTGGCTGACACAGGCCGCCGCCACCGAATAGGTGTGCACCGAAATCCGTGGCTCATAGGGCAGCCCCTGCTCGTCAAATGCCGCCTTCAGGAACACGCCTACGGGCGATTCCTTCTCAAGCCCGACAAAGGACTGCATGTCGATCTCGCGTAGATGCACAGGCGAGGGGTTGAACGGTTTTGCTGGATCGTCCGTCTCCAGATAGGTCAGGCTCATCGTGCCCACCGTGGTGGAGTTGATCCCCGGCGTCTCTACAAGATTGAACGCCACGGCCAGATCGAGATCAAGCGCGTGAACGCGCTTCAAAAGCACGTCGTAATGATGGGTGAACAGCTCGACCTTAAAACCTTCCCAGTGCTTGGGCAGGTTCGACACAACTTTCGGCGCAAGCCCCACGCCGAGGCTCGGCAGAAAGCCCACCCGCAGCACATCGTCGGGATTGCGTCCGAGATTGCGGGCGAGCGTGCGGAAACGCTCCAGCGCGCCATGCACATCCACCGCTTCGGCAAACAGAAGCTCCGCCTCGCGCGTCGGAACGAGGCGCTGCTTCACGCGATCGAACAGCTTGAAGCCGAGAAGCGATTCCGCGTGCTTAAGCGTCCGGCTGAGCGCCGGCTGCGAGACATTCAGTCTTTCAGCCGCAGCATTGATTGACCCGGCCAGACGGATCGCGTGAAAAACCTCTATGTGCCGAAGATTCATTAACGTCTTTCAAGGGCTTTCGACAAAGTAGCCTGTGCAAATCAGGCCGACCATTGCAGCCACATCAGCAGGTTCTGCCCTCGCCCGATTTTGCTTCTGCGTGTTCCCATCCGCAGTCTTGTGGCTGCGCTTGCCAGCAATCATACACGCTCACCGGAATGCCATGCACAAAAACTTTCCGACGCAAAAGAATTCATAAACAACTTTAGGCCACACATTGGCCCCGAGAGTATTCGTATTCAACCGGGGCGCGTAATTGTCCGTGAGTGAAATCCGTCCATTGGAGCGGGATGACATTTCCGCCATTGCGGAGATGTTCCAGCGCATATTGCGCAAGGGACGCGGCCCTGCGCCGCTTGGCGCGCGCGAATATCTAGAGACGCTTTTTCTCGATCCACCCTACCGCGACGACGACATCCATTCACTTGTGCATCTTCGTGAAGACGGCACGGTCAACGGTTTCATGGGTGTGCTTCCCATGCCCTTCGTCTATCAGGGCAAGACCCTGAAGAGCGCCATCGGCGGCAGCTTCATGGTCGACGGTCACGAACAGGACCCCTATGCCGGCGCGCGTCTTCTACGCGCCTTCCAGTCCGGCCCGCAGGATCTCTCGTTGACCGAAACAGCCAACGATGTTTCCACAACCATGTGGCGCAAGCTGCGCGGCACGATCCTGCCCGACTACAGTCTCGAATGGCTGCGCATCCTGCGCCCGGCCGGCTTCATCGCCGCCATGGCCGCATCTGCGTTCGCGCCTGCCGCCTTCGCAAAACCGCTCGCACGGCCCTTCGATGCCCTTTTGCGGCGCAGAGGCGCTCCACCCCAGTGGACCCATGTGTCGGATGCGGAATTTGCGGGCAAGACACTCACCACCGAGGACGCCGACGCGGCTGAAACGGTGTCGCTGTTCCAGCAATTCGTCTCCGCCTTCGCCCTGCATCCTCAATGGACGGAGAGCGAGCTTCAACGCATGGTGGATGAATCGCAGCGCAAGGCGGATTACGGCGCGATGGTGCGCCGCAAAGTGCTCTCGCGCAGCGGCAAGCCGGTCGGCCTCTTCCTTTACTACGGCAATACGGGCGGCATCGGGCGCGTGATCCAGATCCTGTCTCTGCCCGGTCAGGAAGGCGCGGTCATCGACGCGATGCTGGCGGACGCGACCGAACGCGGGCTGGTGGCTCTGCGCGGGCGCGGACAGCCGCCCCTCATCAACGCTATGCTCGGTCGCCGCTTCGCTTTCGTCCATGCGTCGTCCAGCATTGTTCATGCGAAAGACAAGACGCTGCTCGAACCGTTCATCACGGGACAGGCTTTTTTCAACGGTTTTGCGGGAGAATCCTGGACGCGGCTTCTCGGCGACCGTTTCGACTAGAGCAATTCCAGAAAAAGCGGACGCACAGCCAGAGCGAGACAGGGCCGAATGGCCTTCAGGGGTGATTTGTAAATGTGCGGAATAGCGGGTTATTGCGGAGCGGGTCTTCACCCGCAGGAAGCTGAAAGGCTTCTTGCGGCCATGTCCGCCACAATCGCCCATCGCGGCCCGGACGATGCCGGCATCCACGTGACAGACGATGTGGGCCTTGCCCATCGCCGTCTTTCCATTGTCGATCTGGCGGACGGCCAGCAGCCTATGACGAGCGCCGACGGGCAGCTCCACATCACCTATAATGGCGAGATCTTCAACCACGTCGAACTGAGGCAAGAGCTTGAAAGCCGCGGTCATCGCTTTCGCACATCAAGCGACACCGAAGTCATTCTGCACCTCTATGACGAGCTTGGGCCGGACTGCGTTGCGCAGCTCAATGGCGACTTCGCCTTCGCGATCCACGATGCGCGCCGCAAGCGCCTTTTCCTCGCCCGCGACCGCATGGGCGTGCGCCCGCTTTACCACACATGGCGTCAGGGCCGGTTCCATTTCGGGTCCGAGATCAAGGCGCTCCTGCCCATTCCCGGCATGGAGGCGCGGCTCGATCCCTTCGCGCTCGACCAGATCTTTACGCTCTGGGCTCCCATTCCACCGCGCACGGCTTTTGAAGGCGTCAGCGAACTGCCGCCGGCGCACTGGATGATCGTCGAGAACGGCGCAGCCCGCACGCAGCGCTACTGGGATCTGGATTTCTCAAACGTCCGGCACGATTGTTCCGAGGCACAGATGGCGGAGGAGACGCGGGCGCTTCTGGAAGACGCAACGCGCATTCGCCTGCGCGCCGATGTGGAGGTGGGAACCTACCTGTCAGGCGGGCTCGATTCCTCCATCATCGCAGCACTCGCCAAGCGCATGGCGCCCGCTGGCCTGACCAGTTTCGCCGTCACATTCTCCGATCCAGCCTTCGACGAAAGCGCGTTTCAGAACGAGATGGTGCGTGCGCTCGGCACGGAACACCACACGGTCGACTGCGACATGGACGAGATCGCCACCGTGTTTCCGGAGGTCATCCGCCACATGGAGCAGCCGATCCTGCGCACCGGTCCCGCGCCGCTCTACCGGCTGTCCGGTCTGGTGCGCTCGAAAGGCATCAAGGCGGTTCTTTCCGGCGAAGGGGCAGACGAGGTCTTTGCCGGTTACGACATTTTCAAGGAGGCGCGCATCCGGCGCTTCTGCGCGCGCCAGCCGGGTTCGCAATTGCGTCCGCACCTGTTCCGCCGCATCTATCCCTATCTCTCCAATCTGAAGCGCCAGACACCGGATTATCTCGCCGCCTATTTCGGCGTTGCCAGCGACGATCTGTACGATCCGCTGTTCTCGCATCGTCCGCGTATGCGCAGCACCGCCGGCGCAAAGCTCTTCTTCTCCGATGCGCTCAAGGCAACGCTCGGCGATTATGATGCGGCAGACGAACTCGCCACCACACTTCCCGACGCCTTCAGCGAATGGCATCCCCTGCATCAGGCGCAGTATCTGGAGACCCGCTTTCTCCTGCCCGGCTACATTCTCTCAAGCCAGGGCGACCGCATGGCGATGGCGCACGGGATCGAAACACGCTTTCCCTTCCTCGACCACCGGCTGGTCATGCATGCCGCGCAGACACCGGCAAGCATCAAGCTCAAAGGGCTCCGGGAGAAGCATCTTCTGCGCGAAACGATGCGCGATGTCGTGCCGCCACAGATCGCCGACCGGCCCAAACAGCCCTATCGCGCGCCAGAGGCAAGCGCCTTCACCGATCACGCGCAGGCCTATGTGGAAGAAGCATTCGAGAAATCGGCGCTGGAAGAAAACGGAAACTTCCACGTTGAAAAAACAGCCAGATTGTATAAAAAAAGCCGGCTAAATAGTTTCACCGGTTTTCGAGACAACGCAGCATTCGTCGGCATTCTGTCGACACAGCTTTGGTCCCAGCAGTTCGCCAGGCCGGTTCGGATAACGGATCAACCTCTGGCGGTTCGTGCCTGACCGTGAAAGGAAGCACCATGCCCCAGTCCATCAATGCCGATATCCGCGCCTTCATTATCGAGAACTTCCTGTTCGGCGATGAGGCGGACGCACCGGAAGACGATGCATCTCTGATCGAGAACGACATTGTCGATTCCACCGGCATTCTGGAGATGGTCTCGTTTCTCGAGGAGCACTTCGCCATCGATGTCGCCGACCCGGAGATCGTGCCGGAAAACTTCGACACGATTGCCCGCTTAAGCGCCTTTGTCGCAGGCAAGAAGAAGGCCAGGGAGACCGCGCCAGCCGGCGCATAGGAGCGACGCAATGCGCGTTGAGACCTTACTGAAAGACCGTGCAGGGCTTACCCCCTCCGCCACCGCGCTCGTCACGGGGCCGGATCGGTTAAGCTACGCCGATTTCGACCGTCTGGCCGACCGTCTGGCCGGGGCCTTATGCGCCCACGGGGTCGAGCCCGGCGACCGGGTTGCGCTTTGCATGGACAACAGCCGGGAGATGGCCATCGCCGTCTTTGCCGGTCTCAGGGCCGGCGCGACGGTGGTTCCGGTCAACCCCGGCGTCAGGACCGAGGGCCTCGCCCACGTGTTAATGGACTGCACGCCGAAAGCCCTCATTCACGAAGCCCGGCACATCGGTCTGTGCAATGAGGCGATTGCCGCAGCGGGCCACACACCCCTTTCCATCGTCGCCCGGACGGAAATCGTTACCCGGACGGACAGGGCCACGCTCAGCGACGCCATCGCCCTCGATGCCTGCCTCGATTTAGAGGCGCCCTTACCCGCCCGGCAGGAAAACGACCGGGATCTCGCCTTTCTGATCTACACCTCCGGCTCATCCGGCAGGCCGAAGGGCGTGATGATGAGCCACCGCAATGTCGATGCGGCAGCGGCGATGATCGCCGATTATCTGGAAAACGACGACAGGGACGTGGTGCTTTCCGCACTGCCGCTTTCCTTCACCTACGGGCTGTATCAGCTCCTCGTGGCCGTGCGCAGCGGCGCGACGCTCGTTCTGGAAAAGAGCTTCGCCTTCCCCCATGCGGTTCTGGAAAAGGCGCATGCAGAAGGCGTCACCGGGTTTCCCCTCGTGCCCACCATGGCGGCCATGCTCGCCGCGCTCGAAGGACTGAAGCCCGATCGCCTGCCGCCGCTGCGCTACATCACCAATGCCGCAGCCCATCTGCCCCCCGCCCATATTCAGGCGCTGCGCGCGCTTTTCCCGGCGGCGCGCATCTACTCCATGTACGGTCTCACCGAATGCGCGCGGGCAACCTTTCTCGCGCCGGAAGATCTCGACCGGCATCCCACCTCCGTTGGCAAGGCCCTGCCGGGCACCGAGGCCCTTGTCATCGATGAAGACGGCAACGAGGCGGAGACGGGCGTCACGGGCGAACTCGTCATCCGCGGACCGCATGTCATGCAGGGCTACTGGAACAGTCCGGAGGCAACCGCGCTTGCGCTGCGCGATGCGCCGGACGGCAGCGGAAAGCGGCTCCACACGGGCGACCTCTTCAAACGCGATGCGGAAGGCTTCCTCCATTTCGTCGGCCGCCGGGACGAGGTGGTGAAGATCCGCGGCGAAAAGGTCTCGCCCGGACAGGTGGACGCCGTGCTCGCCGCCTGTCCCGGCGTGCGCGAGGCGCTTTCATTCACCACGCCCGATCCCGTCTTCGGACACCGGCTCGACGCGCTCGTCGTTGCCGACGATCCCGGCCTCACCGAGCGCATGCTCGCCCGGCACTGCAAACACCGCTTACCGGACTCGATGGTCCCGAAGTCATTCATTTTCCAGGCGGAACTGCCGAAAACGGCAAACGGAAAAACCAGCCGCCGCCTCGCCGCCATGGAGGCTTTGAAAGCATCATGAACGACATGAACATCAGCTTTTCCATCGACGACCTGAAGATCGATCCCGCCGCCGAGACCCAGCGCATCGTCACCGCGCTACGCACCCAGCTGCGCAGCAGACTGCGCAAGCGGGGATTAGTGCTCGGCCTGTCCGGTGGCATCGATTCCAGCGTCTGCGCGGCGCTTGCCGCCCGTGCGCTCGGGCCAGAGCGCGTCTTCTGCCTGTTCATGCCGGAATATGATTCCGACCCGGAGAGCCTGCGGCTCGGCCAGGAAGTCGCAACCACTTTCGGTCTCTCCAGCGTGATCGAGGATATCGGCCCGTCGCTCGCCGCCATGGGCTGCTATGAGCGCCGCGACGCCTTCATTCGCCAGGTCGTGCCGGACTATGGCGCAGGCTGGTCGATGAAGATCGCCATCGCCAATGCGCTCACCACCAAGGCCTACAACATTTCCTATCTGGTGGTGCGGCGGCCCGACGGCACCGTCGAGAAGCACCGGCTCCCGCCAGAAGTCTATCTCGGCATCGTCGCCGCCACCAACATGAAGCAGCGCACCCGAAAACAGCTCGAATATTACCATGCCGACCGGCTGAACTATGCGGTCATCGGCACGCCCAACCGGCTGGAATATGATCAGGGTTTCTTCGTGAAGAATGGCGATGGCGCAGCGATGTGAAACCCATCGCCCACCTCTACAAGTCGCAGGTCTACCAGCTCGCGAAATATCTCGGCGTCCCCGCCGAAATCCGCCGCCGCATGCCCACGACAGACACCTATTCGCTCGCCCAGTCACAGGAGGAGTTCTATTTCGCGCTCCCCTATCGCGAGATGGATCTGTGCCTCTACGGGCTCGACCACGCCATTCCCGCCAAGAAGGTCGCCTGCGCCACCGGTCTCAGCGAGCGGCAGGTGGGGCTTGTGTGGCGCGACATTGCCGCAAAACGCAAGGTCGCCCACTATCTGCACCTGCCGCCGCAGATGGTCGAGGAGATCACCGCCTCCTGATCAGCCAGCCTTTTTGGCCGCGAGCAGCGAAGAGCTGGGGAAACGCAGAAGCATGCCGAAGAGATCGCGCGGTTCATCGGGGTCGGCCAGAAGGTCGAGCTCGATGAAGTGATCGGTCTCGCGCACGCGGTCATAGACATAGCGCAGCGCCGAGAAATCCTCCGTCGCGAAACCGACGGAATCGAACAGCGTGATCTGACGCGGTTCGCGCCGCCCCTTCACCTTTCCGGCAATCACCTGCCACAGCTCTTCCACCGGATGATCTTCCGCAAGCTGCTGGATCTCGCCCTCGATGCGCGTCTGCGGCGGATATTCCACGAAAATGTCGGAACGGGTGAGAATGTCGCGATGCAGCTCGGTCTTGCCCGGGCAGTCGCCGCCCACCGCGTTGATGTGCACGCCGGAGCCAACCATGTTGTCGGTCAGGATCGTCGCATATTGCTTGTCGGCGGTCGCGGTGGTGATGATGTCCGCTCCCTCCACCGCCTCTTCCGGCGTCGTGCAGGCGGTCAGTTCGAAACCCAGCCCTGAGAGGTTGCGCAGGCACTTTTCCGTCGCGCCGCCATCGATGTCATAGAGCCGCAGCCGGTCGACGCCGAGTGCCGCCTTGAACGCCATCGCCTGAAATTCAGACTGCGCGCCATTGCCGATAAGCGCCATGGTGCGCGAGCCCTCGGGCGCAAGATATTTCGCCGCCAGAGCAGATGTCGCCGCCGTGCGCAGCGCCGTCAGGATCGTCATTTCCGTGATCAGCAGCGGATAGCCATTGCCCACATCGGCATAGACGCCGAATGCCGTCACCGTCTGCCGCCCCTCGCGGGTGTTCTTGGGATGACCATTCACATACTTGAAGCCGTAATGCCTGCCGTCGCTCGTCGGCATCAGCTCGATCACGCCTTCGCGGCTATGCGCGGCCACACGCGGCGTCTTGTCGAAATCCTCCCAGCGGCGGAAGTCTTCCTCAATGTAATTCGTCAGCTCCGCCAGAAAGCGCTCCACGCCGATTTCCAGCACCAGCTCCATCATGTGATGCACACTGACGAAGGGAACGAGGTTCAGCTTGTCGATCGAAGGGGTGTAAGTCATCGTCAATGGCTCCTGGTAGGCCGATCCATGATGCGCCGGCCAAGCAGACTGGCTGTGAGGTCGACAAGCAGGGTCGCCGTGCGACCGCGCTCATCGAGAAAAGGGTTGAGTTCCACGAGGTCAAGGCTGGTGACGAGGCCGCTGTCATGCAGCATCTCCATCGCCAGATGCGCCTCGCGGAAGGTTGCGCCGCCGGGCACAGTAGTGCCCACCGCCGGCGCGATGGCGGGATCGAGAAAGTCCACGTCGAGGCTCACATGCAGGCGTCCGCCCTCGGCGGCCACCCGCTCCAGAAAAGCGCGCAACAGCGGCGCTATCCCATGCTCATCAATGGCGCGCATGTCATGAACGGTCACGCCCGCCCCGCGCAGCGCCGTGTGCTCTGCCGGGTCCACGCTGCGCAGGCCAAGCGCGCAGATGCGGGTGGGATCGATCGGTGTGTGAAGGCGCGGAAAGAAGCCGTCGAAACCCGCCTGCCCGCTGGCATAGGCGAGCGGCACGCCATGCAGATTGCCGCTGGCGGTGGTGTCGAGCGTGTGAAAGTCCGGATGCGCATCAAGCCACAGAACGAAAAGCGGTCTGTCGGCCTCCGCCGCCCGGCGCGCCATCCCGGCAAGCGTGCCCGCCGCCATGCTGTGGTCGCCGCCAAGAAAGATCGGCATGCCGTCTTCGCCTGCGGCGTAAGCCGCCTCGCTGATCGCATCCGTCCAGGCGACGATCTCCGGCAGCGCCTTCAGCGCGGGGTTGCCATGCGGCTTCACATCCTGCTGTTTTGGAACAACGGTTCCGAGATCGGAAACCTGATGGCCAAGCTCGCCAAGCGCCGCCACGAGACCGGCCGTGCGCAAGGCGCTCGGTCCCATTTCGCATCCCATGCGCCCGGCGCCATCCTGCACCGGAATACCCAAGATCTTGCAATGCATAGCGCCACCGACCCATTGAACAGTTCCCATTATTCGACCCCGAATCGTCGGCAGAATGAACAAACCAAATTGCCAAAAATTCTATAAGCATTTATCATTTTGCTAATTATGGATTTCATTTTGCACAATCATGGATGAACTCGACGAACGCCTGATCACCCTTCTGCGCCATGATGCGCGCCGCAGCATCTCGGATCTGGCGATGGATCTGGGCGTGTCGCGCGCCACCGTGCGCGCGCGCATGGAGCGGCTGGAGAAGGCCGGGCACATTGTCGGGTACACAGTCATCCTGCGGGCCGACACGGTGGAAGCGCCCGTGCGCGGCATCACCATGGTGGAGATCGAAGGGCGCTCCGCCGACCGCGTGATCCACGCGCTGGAGGGTTTTCCGGAAGTTTCCGCCGTTCACACCACCAATGGCCGCTGGGACGTCGTGGTGGAGCTCGGCGCGACGACGCTGACCGATCTCGACGCGGTGCTGCGCCGCATCCGCCTCATTCCCGGCATCATGAACAGCGAAACAAGCCTGCTTCTGGCCACCCCCCACAGCACCCGCGCCAGACTGTGAGCGCCATTTATGGCTGCGTTAACCTGAAGGCCCTAGCCTGAGGCCCTGCCCCACCGCAAACCGACGAGCGAACCACAATGCCAGACAGAAGCTCCGAACCCATTCGCTGGGGAATTGTCGGCACGGGAACCATGGCCGGACAATTCGCCGAAGACCTGCGTCTGTCGGAGGGCGCCGAGCTTGCTGCCGTTTCTTCGAGAAACGCAGACAAGGCAAAGGCCTTCGCGGCGCGCTACGGCGACCACGTGACGGCCCACACCACGCACACGGACCTGCTGGGCGACAGCACAGTGGATGCCATCTATATCGCCACGCCCAATGACACGCACTTCCCCCTCGCCTGCGCGGCCTCCGAGAGCGGCAAGGGTGTTTTGGTGGAAAAACCGCTTGTCACCACGAGCGCGCAGGCCGTCCGCCTGGCCACGCTCGCTGCGGAACAGGGCGTTTTTCTGATGGAGGCCATGTGGACACGCTTCCTGCCGGCCATCGCCAAAACCAGAACGCTGATCGAGGAAGGCGCAATCGGTGAGGTGACGCGCCTGCGCGGAAGCCTCGCCTTCCACCACCCCTTCGATCCCGAAAGCCGTTTCTACGCGAAAGAGCATGGTGGCGGCGCGATGCTGGATCTAGGAGTTTATAGCATCTCGCTTGCCCGGCTTTTGATGGGTGAACCCATTGAAGTTGCCGGAGAATGGCGCTCCGCACCGACAGGTGTCGATATGTCCGCATCCCTGACCCTCAACTTCTCCGGCGACGTGAAGGCGCATCTCTCATGCGCCTTCGATCATGAGGGCGAAAACTGCTTCATCATCGAAGGCAGCAGAGGCACTCTGGTGCTTCCCGCCCCGTTCATCGCGGCACGGGCCGTTCTGCAATGCTCAAATGGGCTTGCCGCGCAGCTCGCGGCGTTTCCGGGTCGTTCCGTCCCGTCGCATACGATCCGCAAACTCGCCGCCCGCCTGCCATTCTCGGGAATCCGGCGATACACGTTTCCCTATGCGGGATATGGCCTCAGCTTTGAAATTGAAGCGGCTTCAGATGCCATACGCTCGGGCGACACCCATCATCGCCTCATGTCCCCGCTGGACAGTGCGCGCACTCTGGAGATCGTGGAAACCGTTCTCGACGAGGCCAATCGTCTGACCTGACCCGTCAGCCTTCGCCCCAGCGCGGGCTGAAATCGAAACGGGTCTTCGGCGTGTAGTCGTGTTCTCCGGCATTGAGCGCGAGAACCAGCTCGGTCAGGTGCAACGCCACATCTCCCGAAAAGAAGGGTGTGGCTCCATCCTCGAGCGCGCTAGCCTGCTCTGCAATACCGCGCATGAAGTCGATCTGCGAAGGATAGGACGGCAGCGTCTTCTTCCTGCCTGTCCTATGGCTGGACACCCGCTTTCCCGGAAAAACGCTTACCGGCAGGGTTCGGCCGATTCGATGTTCGATTGCGTTCAGCGCCCGTTCCAGAAAAGACCTTTCACGTCCCGCCGCGGACAGATGAATAGGCGAATTGTCATCCCAGAGATCACGCAGGATCAGACTGCCCCTGTCTCCGAGAACGGTGAGCGAGCGATCGCGCGGTGCGGCGAGCCCGCAGGTCAGTCGCGCCCTGACGCCGCTCTCGAAGGTCAGGAGACCTACGGAAAAATCAGGCGCGAGCACTTCGCCACACCCGACACCCTTGTCCGGAAAGCACAGCGCAGAAGACGCTGAAAGATGCACAACCGGGCCAAAGAGATCGACCAGCCAGCTCAGCGCATAGCCTGCATGCTCCAGCGTGCAGCCGATCTTGAACTCTTCCGCGCCAGGCCAGCGCGCGCCCGACCGGCTTCGCCAGTTCTGCCAGTCGGCACGGAAGACGGGGCCGTCCTCCATCTCGGCATAGACGAGGCGCGGACGGCCGATCTCACCTTTGGCCATGAGGCGGACAAAAGCCTCGTGCGCGGTGCTTAGCGCATTGGCGGGGGCGCAACAGACGGTCAGCCCGCGTTCTGCAGCAAGCTTCGCCAGCGCTTCCGCCTCGTCGACGTTCATGGCCAGCGGCTTCTCGCAATAGACATGTTTGCCGGCTTCGAGACACGCCCTGTTGACCGCGTAGTGGCTCTCCGGGTTCGTCAGATTGACAACGATCCAGACATCCCCGTCATCAAGAAGGGACTGCATGTCCGCATAGGCGCGCGCACCATGAAAATCGCAGAACTGGCTGAGCCTTGCAGCATCACGGTCCCACACGCCCGCCAGTTGGAGACCAGGGTGGTTCTGGAGCGTCGTCATGTAATAGTCGGCCACGAAGCCCGTGCCGACAAAAGCGATTTTCGTCATTGGAAGCCTCAACAGGTCCTGACCTTACTTCTTCAGTGAGCGGATCATGCGCAGCACATCGCCCTCGGCCGGATTGCCGCCAAATTCCTCGACAATGCCGAAAGCCCCGCCATAACCCCAGATGGACCAGGCAAAACCGTGTTCCTCTGCCTTTTCGATCATGTCGCGAATATAGCTGCGCGCCACGCGCCGGGGATCACGTCGGGATTCCCGTATTCCTGCCGGATCATGCCGAACTCGCCGAGCAGGATGTTCTCCGGGTCGACGCCATATCGCGCGGTCCAGTCCGCCACCGTCTTGAAGGGCGCATCCATCTGAGCATCCAGTTCCTGCTCCGTGTCGATGCCCGCGATCTGCTCATCAAGATAATCAAGCATGCCGGAGCGGCGCATAAAGGGTGCGTCAGCGCGAATACGCGCGCGCGCCTTTGAAAGCGCAGCTTCCAGTTCCGCCTTGTGCTCGTAGGGAGGGTATGGAACGCCCGTCACATAGCGAATGAAGTCGCCTGCCCACAGGGCGCCCTGCGTGGTCAGGATGAAGGGATCGTAGGAATGAAACCCCCACAGGATGTTGTCGTCCGGAATGCTGTTGGGGTTGAGTGCGGCAAGCCCGCTGGCCGATCCCCAGCACGCACCGGACAGAATGAGCGTAGTGCGCGGCGCAGAAGATCGGGCCGCTGCGAAAAGCCGGCCAAGCTGATCGTCCCAGGTTGCAGCCTCCGCGCCTTTGCAGCCCGTCACGGGCTCATTCAACAGTTCGAAGGCAACGCGCTCGGGGTCCTCAGCAGCCAGCGTACGGCCCATGTCACGCACGAGATCCAGATAGCGCTCGAACAGCGCATCGTCGCGCAGAAGCTCTTCTACCCCTGCAAACCGGTCGGCACCACGCGGATGGGGTGTAGATCGACGATCGCCTTCAGCCCGGCGGCGTTGATGGTGCGCACGCCCTCCAGAACCGACGTTAGAAGGCGCTCGCGCAAATGGTCTGTCTTCGGAGAGAGAAATGGAATGGGATCGACCGGCATGCGCAGGAAATCGAATCCAACATTTTTCAGAAATGCCAGATCTTCCGCATCCAGCCTGCGTCGCCATTCGGGATATGGCAGGAGCACGCCGTCGCGCGACCACTCCGCCTCGTTCGGCCAGGTATCCCACAGATCGAGATTGAGGCCGCGCTCGGGCGAGAAAGTTGCGGCCTCAAGCGGCCCGGAAGCCAGCGCCAAAAGGCCGGCCGCGGCCAGCCCGCGCTTCAACCATGCCGTTCTGCTCGCCATTCAGCGGCCCCCGTTTCCTGATCCGTGCGGCAATCACCACACCCTCCGGATACCAGCCGCGGATTAACGAAACATGGTGATAGACGTTGGCAACCTGTGCTTCAGCACGCCCTTACAAATTTGGGAAATTCCGGTTTGAAATTCTGAAATTCGCTCTGAAATAATGGAAAACCGGTCAAATTCCGAAATTCGGGCGGCTCTGTACCGCCCGAAAAATCATCGCGCCACCTAGGCGCGCAGTGCCTCGGCGTGACCGCTCTCACCGACCTGCACATCCGTCTCGCTTGCCAGCCCGGCGGCGACGACAGAGACCCGGAAGACACCCTCCAGCTTGTCATCGAAGATAGCGCCGACGATGATCTCGGCATCGTCGCCGACTTCTTCGCGGATGCGGGTGGCTGCTTCGTCCACCTCGAAGAGTGTCATGTCGCGGCCACCGGAAATGGAGACCAGCACGCCGCGCGCACCCTTCATGTTGGCTTCGTCCAAAAGCGGGTTGGCGATGGCGGCTTCAGCCGCCTTCATCGCCCGGGCGTCGCCCGTCGCCTCGCCAGTGCCCATCATGGCGCGACCCATGTCGCGCATAACCGAACGCACATCGGCAAAGTCGAGATTGATCAGACCTTCCTTGACGATCAGATCGGTGATGCAGCGAACGCCCGAATAAAGAACCTTGTCGGCCAGTTCGAACGCTTCGGCAAAGGTGGTCTTGGCGTCGGCGATGCGGAAAAGATTCTGGTTGGGAATGACAATGACCGTATCCGCCGCCTGCCGCAGAAGTTCTATCCCCTGCTCGGCGATGGCCATGCGGCGATTGCCCTCGAAGGTGAACGGCTTGGTCACCACGGCGACGGTCAGGATGCCGGCATTGCGGGCCGCAGCGGCAATGATCGGCGCGGCACCCGTGCCCGTGCCTCCGCCCATACCGGCCGTGACGAAGCACATATGCGTGCCCGACAGGTGATCCATGATCTCGTCGATGGTCTCTTCGGCGGCGGCCTGGCCGATCTCCGGCAGCGACCCCGCACCCAGCCCCTCAGTCGAGTTCGCGCCAAGCTGGATCAGCCGCTCGGCCTTCGACATGGTGAGCGCCTGCGCATCCGTGTTTGCGGCGATGAAGTCCACGCCCTGCAGATTTTGCGTGATCATGTTGTTGACGGCGTTGCCGCCGCCGCCGCCGACACCAACAATGGTGATCTTGGGGCGCATTTCTGAGATTTCGGGCTTCTTTTCGTCCGTCATGGGGCCTTGGTCCTTCCTGGGGGCAGGCGGCGACAGCGAATCGCTCCGCCCGCGCGTCCGCATCAGGGAATCAGAGTGCGCACGCTAGTTCAAGTGCGCGCTACGCCACGAATGCCGCCACAATACGGCTCCAATACAAATCTGATGACGTCCTGTAACGCTCGACCGGTAACCGTCAGGACAGAACCTCGGCATTGTCGGCGATCACGCTTTCGCGCAGGAGCCTCAACACATCCGGATCGGCCGACTGCACACGGCTCCAATTGGCGATGAAAGGCGTTTCCATCGGGTGCTCCAGAAAGGTGTGCCCCGCCTCGACGATATTCGCGGCAAAGAGTTCCACGGCCTTTTCCTCCTTGTGGCGATCGACATGCAGACCGTTCATGATGGCGTCATTGTAATAGCGCTCGATTAGATCAAGAGCGAGCCGGTAGTAGGTGGCCTTGAGGGTCCTGAAATGCTCCTGGCTGAAGACCATGCCGTCGGTTGCCAGCTTGCGGAAAATCGCCTTGGAAATGTCAATGGACATGCGCGAAAGCCCACGTGCGGCATCTTCTGCCGACAGCGGCTGGTGCTTGTGGTCGTAGCGGTCGCAGATGTCCACCTGGCAGACCGAGTGGCGACCGAGATTGCGCCAGACTTCTGAAAGAACGCCGATCTCCAGCCCCCAGTCGGAGGGAATGCGGATGTCCGGGAGGATGGACGTTCGCATGGCGAACTCGCCCGCCAGCGGATAGCGGAAAGCCTGCAGATATTCGACATAATCGCTGTGGCCGAAGGTGCGCTGCAACGCCTGCAAAAGCGGCGCGATCAACAGCCGGCTGACCCGGCCATTCAGTTTTCCGTCTGCGATACGCGGATAGTATCCCTTGCAGAACTGGTAGGGAAAGGAAGGGTTGGCCAGCGGATAGACAAGCCGCATGAGCATTTCGCACGAATAGGTGGTGATGTCGCAATCGTGCAGGGCCACCACATCGCTGTCCTGGCATGCAAGCGTGTAACCCATGCAATACCAGACATTGCGCCCCTTGCCGGGCTCTTCCGGCGCGAGCCCAAGAGAGGCGAGGCGCTCCTGAACCGCTTTGAGGCGCGGACCATCATTCCACAGGATCGAATGCTGCTGCGGCAGGCGCGCAAAGTAGTCCTGCGCGAAACGAAACTGACTTTCGTCCGCGCGATCAAGCCCGATGACGATGTGATTGATGTAGCCCACCTTGCAGAGTTCATCGACGATCTGGTCAAGCGCCGGGGCTTCAAGCTCCGAAAACAGCGAGGGCAGGATGAGCGTGATCTTGCGACGGCCGGCGAAAAGGTTGAGCTGTCGCTCCATCTCTTCGGGTGCAATGGTGCCGAGATTGTGCAGCGTGGCGACGCTTCCGCTCTGCTGAAAATCCGACATGATGTTCCTCCCCGCTATTCGATCTCTTCCAGCACTGCGAGCATTTCTTCGTTCCAGCCTGCCGGCCCCGCAAGACGCGCCCTTCTCAGCACCTGATTTCGACCACGGGCAATCTTGCCGATCCCTGCGTGGGCAGGGTTGGGAATTTCAATCGCAATGTCGACGCTTTCCAGCATGTCCCTGTCGTTCGGTGCATCACCAAGTGCGATGCTGATGGCTGGCACGCGCTTGTCTTCAAGCCGGGCCAGAAGCTCCCTGACCCTTTGTCCCTTTGTGCCACCAAACGACAGCGTGACAAACCGACCGCCCTTCTGGATGTAAATGCCCCTCCTGCTCAGTGCCTGACAGAACGCGGCAAACGCCTCTTCCGTTCCGCTCCAGATGCCCGGTTCGGAATACTCACGCTGTTTGGCCAGTTGCGCTGCCTCCAGGCTCAAGCCCGTGCGCGCGGCCACCTCCTGCTCATCCCAGTCCGAAAAGCTGGAATAGCATTGCCGCAGCTCTGGAGGCAGAGCATCGAGATGGCCGATAAGCTCCTCGTAGCGGCCACCGCTCTCATGTTGACTGCCCCGCTCGGAAGCAAGGATGCCAGCCCCATTTTCCACGATGGCCGGACAGTGGGAAAAATCCAGAGCGCGACGCAGCGGCGCGATTTCAGCAGCCGTTTTGCTGGAGGCGAGAATGAGTACGCCAAAGCGCGTGCGCAACGCCTTTATCGCGGGCAAAGCGGGCGTGAAATCATAGGTCTCGTGATCCAGCAGCGTTCCATCCAGATCGCTGAACACGACGAGGCGCGGCCTGATGATCATGAAACCGTTTGCCGGTTGGAGATCCAGCGAGTCTGATACGGAGCAAAGGCTATCTCGCCGGAAAGCTGTGCCACCGGCTCACCAGACAGAAGGTCATGCCACGCATCCCCCTCAATGAGGTTAAGTGACATGGAGGGGATAGATCGTTTCTGACTGGTCAGATTCGATACTGCGAAAATGCTCTGCGACCTGTCGAGGCTCTGGCGCCAAAACCCGAAAAATGCTTCGCCAAGCTGGAGTGTGAACTGCGTGGCATTGGGATGGAACGCGGGCTGCGCTGAGCGCACGCGCACCATCTCCTTCAACCCTGAAAGGACACGGGCCGAGAGCGTGTTCGGGTCATCGAGCTCCTTGCGCAGCATCGCATAGTCCAGTCGCTTCCGGTTGATGGCGCGATTGTAGCCCAGCTTTTCGACACCGTCATAGTCGTTGCGCGTTGCGAGCAGGGAGTGGATGTAAAATGCGGGAATGCCCTCCAGCCCCATGACGATGGCCTGACTGCACAGGAAGCGTTCGACCTGCAGGTGGTCCGTGCCCTGATGTGTGCCGGCGAAGGCGTCGAAGAGGGCCACATTTAGCTCATAGGGCCTGTCTCCATCAGGCCGACTGTAACAGGACACGCGGCCACCGAAACCCTGCACGGTTTCGATCACCCGCGCGATCTCGTTTTCAGGGATCAGCCCCTCCGCCGGACGCAGACCAACGCCATCATGCGAGGCGGAAAAATTGAAATAGGCACAGCCGAGTTGCGCCGGCGGCATCGCCATCTGCCAGGCGTTGAGATATTTCGACGTACCGCCAAGCAGCGCATGCAGGAGAAGCGGCGGCAGCGCAAAATTGTAGATCATGTGCGCTTCGTTGCGATTGCCGAAATAGCTGAGGTTCTCGACATTCGGGACATTGGTCTCGGTGATGAGAACAATCGGCTCTTCGCGATAATCGCACAAGAGCCGGATAAGGCTGATGATCTCGTGCGTCTGGCGTAAATGGATACAGCTAGTCCCGATCTCCTTCCAGAGGAAGGCCACCGCATCGAGGCGAATGGTGCGCACGCCACGCTCTATATGTTCGCGGATGATATCGAGAAATTCGAACAGGACACGCGGATTGGAAAAATCGAAATCCACCTGATCGTGGCTGAAGGTGCACCAGACATGTTTGGTACCGCTTTCCGTCTCGAAGGCGCGCAGGAGTGGATGCGTGCGGGGTCGCACCACCGCACTCAGATCATCTTCGGGGCTCGCCATCTTGAAGAACCGATCCCAGGGTTCGTGGCCCTGCAGGAAATCCGAAAACATGCGGCTCTGACTGGAGCAATGGTTCATCACCAGATCGGACATGAGACGGAAATGCCCGGCGATGCGTGAAATATCGGCCCAGTCGCCCAACTGGCTGTTCACCTCGCGATAGTCGGTGACGGCAAAGCCGTCGTCGGAGGTGAACGGAAAGAAGGGCAGAATGTGTATGGCGGTGAAGACGCCCGCCAGATAGCGTTCGGAAAAATCGTGCAGCAGATCGAGCGGCTTGTGTTCGCCATCCAACAGCGTGTTGCCATAGGTGATGACGTAGTTGTCTTTCTCGCTCCACAGGGAGTTTGCCGGGACCCTGCCACGTCTGCGCGGTTTTCCCTTCTTTCCGAAGAACGCGGCCAGCACCCGCTCTGCGAGCGCGACGGGGTCCTGGTCAGGATAAATGGAGCCTAGGAGCTGGCTAAGACCATTGTGCAGCCTGACGGGCGTCGTCGCTCGCGCCCTGCGCTCTGCTCCCGTTACCGTCATGTGCCGAACCGGTCATGCTGCATTGCAACATGATGGCGTGCGACGACGACAATGGCAAGGGCCATCAGTTTTCCGGCAGCCACCCGCCTTCGGGCGTCGGCGCCAGTGCCGGCGTTTCGAACACACCGACCACGCGTTCGCAGATGCCTGCGCTTTCAGCCGAAAGCGCCTCGCGCCAGCGAGTCGTCTGGAGCATCGCGGCACCGATGGCGACGGGCTCAATGTTGCACAGTTTGAGGAGCTTTAGACCGGCGAGAATGGAGCTGCCGGTGCTGATGACATCATCCACCAGAAGCACGCGGCGCCCCTCGATGAGGGGCAGCATGCGAGGATCCACATAAAGGCGCTTCTGTTGATCGGGGCTGGTGACGGAGCGCAGCGGAACCGAGCGCTCTTCCTCGTACCAGAACTTGCGCGACGTGCTGAGCGGCACATAGCGGCTGTGACCGAGCGCACGGGCGACCTGCGAAGCGAGCGTGAGGCCGAGAGTGGGCAGACCGATAACGACATCCGGCCTGAAGGCAGACGCCTTTTCGGCCAGCGCCTTTGCCAGCGCGTCGGAAACGGTGAAGCTTGCCTGGTTGACGATGAGCGAGGCAAGCGCCCGCTCGCCGCCCGAAAGAACGCGGATCGGGAGGCCGAGCTGACGCCCGTCGGGCAGCTCCGCGGGGAAGAAACCCTTATGGCCGCCGCGCGGCGCGCGCTCAAAGGTTCCTGCCGGTTCGAGCACCTGCCAGAATGCCTGGGGATCGATCTGGAAATCGGAATGCGTCATTGTCTGCCGAAAGGCCCCGCGTTAAGAATGAGCTGTTTTCACCTTGGATTTCTGTTCCCGGACAGAGCGACAATCTCCACGCCGGCCGCCCTGCTGCGGAAGGCACCTTTTATCCGGGCAGACGCATAAATGGAAAGGGCGTATTGATGGCTGTTAACGAGGATGTTCGCGCGGAGCTGGATTTTCTCGTCGCATTGCGACGCGACCTGCACGCCCATCCCGAACTGGGCTTCGAGGAAGAGCGGACCAGCCAGATCGTCGCCGAACATCTGACAGAGACCGGCATGAAGGTGCACCGCGGCCTTGGCGGCACCGGCGTGGTGGGCACGCTGACGGTGGGCAATGGCCCGCGCACCATCGGCCTGCGCGCCGACATGGACGCGCTCGCCATGCCCGAAACCGCCGACCGCCCCTATAAATCCACCGTGCCCGGCAAGATGCATGCCTGCGGCCATGACGGACACACGACGCTGCTTCTGGGCGCAGCGCGCGAACTGGCGCGCACGCGCAATTTCGCCGGAACCGTGCATTTCATCTTTCAGCCGGCGGAAGAAGGCCGTGGCGGCGCAAAGCGCATGGTGGAAGATGGGCTGTTCGAAATGTTTCCCTGCGATGCGGTCTATGGCCTGCACAACATGCCCGGCCTTGACACCGACGAGATGGCTGTGGTGGAAGGCCCGCAGCTTGCCTCTTCCGATAGCTGGCAGGTGCGTTTTCGCGGTGTCGGCACCCATGGCGCAAAACCGCATCTGGGCAAGGACCCGGTGACTGCGGGCGGGCATTTCGTATCCAGCCTGCAGACGATTGTCGGCCGCGTGGTCGACCCGTTACAGCCCGCCGTGGTGAGCGCCTGCTCGCTACAGGCCGGCGATCCCAACGCGCTCAACGTGATCCCCGATTTCATCGACATAGCAGGAACCGCCCGCGCCTACACGCCGCGTGTGCGCGACCAGCTGGAAGAAGAGATCGGCCGGCTGGCGAACGGCGTGGCTGCGATGTTCGGCATCGAGGCGGAATACCGCTTCATCCGCCGAATTCCGCCCGTGGTGAACGATGCGGATGCGACGGCGCGTGCGCTGGCGGCGGCGAAGGCTGTGTGCGGAGACAAGGTGCGCACCGACTTTCCGCCTTCGACGGCGGGCGACGATTTTGCGTTTTTCTCGCAAGATGTGCCCGGGGCCTATGTGTGGCTCGGCAATGGCCCGGCCGTGGATGGCGCGCTGCACCACAACACGGCTTATGACTTCAATGACGGGGCGATTGGCACCGGCGTAAAATTCTGGACGACGCTGGTGGAGCAGGAACTGGCTGCCTGATTTTTGATGAGGGGCGAGCGCCGGCTTCTGAAACCTATCCCAGAATTTCGAGAACCGGCGTTTCCAGAACAGCGGGGCGGGCATTGTCGGCGATGCCGAGATCGGTCTGGTGCGGGCCGGCATTGCAGGCGAGCGTCGCGCCGAAACAGGCCTTGAACACCAGATAGGGCGGCTCCCAGTCGACAATGTCGTCCATGGCGGAGCGCAGGGCCGCAAAGCCCGCCGCCACATCGGCCAGCGGTTCATCGGAAACGAGGCCCGACAGGGGCAGCGCCAGAGAGGCGACGATGCGACCGCCCTGCGCAACGGCCATGCCGCCGCCGGCCTCGATCACCCAATTGGCCGCTGCCGCCACATCTTCTTCATTGCCGCCGAAAACCGTGACGTTGTGGCTGTCATGGGAAACCGTGGTGCAGAACGCCCCGTGCCATGAACCCCAGTCGGTGAGATAGCCCACGCGCGGAATGGCCGGCGCGCGGCCATGACGGTGAATGACGCTGATGAGCGTCGCGCCTTCCGGTGGCACGACGAAGCCGCCGCGCACCGACGCTTCCGCCTCGCCCCACTCGGTGAAGCGGGGGCGGTGAATGGTGGCGACGCGCACGCGCTCTCCCTCCGCCCGGACACGGAAATCATCGGGCGTGAAGGTGGGGCATTTGATGGAGCCTGTGAGCGGCGCGGTGGAATGCGCCTTCACCGGGGCGGTCAAAGCGCCATCGCGCGCGACCACGACGCCATTGGCGATCACGGCGGCGGCGCGGAAATTTTCCAGATCGTCAAACAGCGCGATGTCGGCGCGGCGGCCTGCGGCGACAAGGCCGAGATCGGGGCGCGCGAGCCGGTGCGCGGCATTGAGCGTTGCGGCCTGAATGGCCCAGCTCGCCGGCATGCCGTAGCGCACCAGACGGCGCACCACATCATCAAGCCCGCCTTCGTTCAGAAGCGAGTCGGGAAACACATCGTCGGTGCACAGCGTGACCGTGGAAGGCAGCCGCCCGAGCGCGTTCAGGGCTTCGACGAATTCCGGCAGAAGATGGTCGTGCGAACCGCGCATCTCGATAGCGAGGCCGGCGCGCAGCTTGGCCATTAGATCATCGCCGGAGACGAGTTCGTGATCGGAGCTGACGCCGGCGGCCATGAAGGCATTGAGGTCTGCGCCCGCGAGGCTGCGGGCATGGCCGAAGACGGGCTTGCCGCTTTCAAGGCCGGCCTGCACCACGTCACGCATGGGCGCGGTGCGGTCGATGACGCCGCGCATGTTCATGACCTCGGCAACGCCGCCAATGCCGGGACGCGCCAGCATGTCGGCAAGCTCGGCTCCGCCGAAATCGGCACCGGACATTTCGAGACCGGGAGCTGCGGGAACGCAGGACGGCGCGAGCACGATCATGCGCAGCGGCAGATCGGCTGCCGCCTCCAGCGCCCAGGTGACGCCGTCGAGCCCGTGCACATTGGCGAATTCGTGCGGATCCCACTGAACGGTGGTGACGCCGCGCGGCAGCACGGCCTGCGCATAGGCCGCAGGCGTAATCATGGAGCTTTCCACATGCATGTGCATGTCGATCAGGCCGGGCGTGATGGTGAGCCCTTCCGCCTCGATGATCTTGGCTGCGTCGTCGCGCGCGCCCCGCTCGTGGACGCTGGCGATGAGCGCGCCGACAATGCCGATGTCGGCGGGGCGCAATTCGCCGGTCACCGCATCGAGCAGCGTGCCGCCGCGAATGAGAAGATCGAAAGGCGCATCGCCGCGCGCGGCTGCAACGGCGCGGGCGCGCAGTGTAGGATCGTTGAGGTCATGGGGTTCAGCGATCATGCGCGGGCGGCCTCCACGAGGGCGTCGAGCGCCAGCGCACGAACGCGGGTGGCATCGGCGCGCATGCCCCAGAGCACATTGGGTTTTGCGCGAGGGCGTTGATCGACAATGGTGCGGCCACGCGTGTGCGCACCGGAAAGCTCCATCGTCACTTCTGCTTCTTCGAAGACGAAGGCGTCAGGCGCGACGAAGGCGGCGGCGGCGGTGGGATCGTAAAGCGCCATGGCGCTCCGTCCGCTGTTGAGCGCAATGTCGACATAGGCGCCGAGCAGGTCGGCCAGGATTTCGGCCTTCGGCGTGCCGACAGCGCGGACGGTGTCGACATCCTCAGGACCGACAAGCACCTGACGGCACAGGTCGAGATCGGCGACGCGCAGCGAAATGCCGCTGGCGAGAACGATGGCGACCGCCTCCGGATCGGCGAAGGCGTTGAACTCGGCGGACGCCGTGTGGTTGCCACGGGTTGCGCCGCCGCCCATCCAGGTCACGCTGTCGATCTTTGAAAGCAGGTCCGGGCGGGCGAGCGACAGGATCGCGATGTTGGTGAGCGGGCCGAGCGCCAGGATTTCGCCCGGCGCATCGAGCCCTTCAAGCCATGCGGTCAGAGCCGCAAGCGCATCGGTGCGCGGCAGCGCCTCGGCTTGAGGAAGGCTGCGCCCACGGGTGGGAATGCCGGTGGGCCCAAGAACATGGGCGGGTGTTTCCACCCCGCCCAGGATCGCCCGTTCCGCGCCGGTGTGGATCGGGAACCGCCAGCCAAGCAGCGACGCGGCACCGGCGGCGTTGGCGCGCACCGCATCCATCGGCGCGTTGCCGAACACCAGCGAGACGCCCGCCACCGGTTTCGACCCGGCTGTGACCATCATGATCGCCAGAATGTCGTCGAAGCCCATATCCGTGTCGATCCAGACCAAGGCGGACACTCCCTTTCTACATGCGTTCGAGAACGGCGGCGCGCTCCGGCGGCAGGTCGAAGGCGACCTTGCTGCCCGGCTCGAAAGCGGGTGCGGCGGCATCCATCTCGGCCTTGATGGGGCCGAGCGGGCTCTTCAAGAGATACTCGCGCGAGCCGCCGGCAAAGGCTGCGCCAAGCACCTCACCCTCGAAGTTCCCCTCACCGAGGGTGACCATGTTGGGACGCCATGCAAGACCGGAGGCACCGGCGGCAGGCTTTGCGGAAAGCTTCATCGCGCCGGCTTCGGTGCGAATGCCGTCGCCTTCCACCGGGAAGATGTTCTCGAAGCCGACGAAGTCCGCGACGAAGCGGGACTGCGGGCGGTTGTAGACATCCTCGGGCGAACCGACCTGCTCGATTGCGCCTTCCTTCATGACGACGATGCGGTCGGCCAGCGCCAGCGCCTCGTTCTGGTCATGCGTGACGAAGACCATGGTGACGCCGCTCTCGCGCTGAACGCGCTGCAGCTCGGTGCGCATTTCCAGACGCAGACGCGCATCAAGGTTGGACAGCGGCTCGTCGAGCAGCAGCACCTTGGGCTCCATGACCAGCGAGCGGGCAAGCGCCACGCGCTGCTGCTGACCGCCGGAGAGTTCCGCCGGCTTGCGGCTGTGGAACTTTGAAAGCCCGACCATGGCGAGGCCGGCCTCGACCCGCTGGTTGATCTCCATCGTGGGGAGCTTTTTCAGGCGAAGGCCGAAGGCGACGTTCTCGAACACGGTCAGGTGCGGGAACAGCGCGTAGGACTGGAACACCAGACCGACATGACGCTTGTTGGCCGGCACATAGGTGATGTCCGCGCCATCCAGCGTGATCTTGCCGGACGCCGGACGCAGAAGGCCGGTGATGGCGCGCATGGTGGTGGTCTTGCCGCAACCGGAGGGGCCGAGCAGCGCAATCAGCTCGCCCTTGCGGATGGACAGGTTGAGGCTTTCGACCGCGACGGTCTTGCCATAGGCGAGCGTCAGATTGCTCAGATCGAGATAGGTTTCATCAGACATAGCGGGAGAACCCCAGGAAACGTTCCGCGAGGAAAACGATGGAAATGGAGAGGAAGGCGAGCAGCGCGGCGAGAGCGGCCACCGACGGATCATAGGTGATTTCCATGTACCAGATCATGTCGATGGGCAGCGTGCGCACGCCCGGTCCCGAAAGGAAGAGCGACACCGGCACCTGATTGAAGCTGGTGACGAAGCCCAGAATGAAGGCCGCCAGAATGCCGCTCTGAATGTTGGGCAGCACGATCCGGAAGAAGGTGGCGACCCGCGAAGAGCCGAGGATGACCGCAGCCTCTTCGATGTCGCTGCGCAGATTGTCGAGCGAGGCCGAAACCACGCGCACCGCATAGGGCAGGATCAGCGCCGTGTGGGCGATGAACAGCGCCACCCCGACGCTGACATCAAGCGGGATCACCAGATAGCGCAGAAGCGCCAGACCGACGATGATGCCCGGCACGATGATCGGCGCGGAGACGATGGTGCGGATGGTCTCGCCAAACGGCAGACGATAGCGCGAGGCGGCATAGGCCACCGGCACGCCAAGCACGAGTGCAGCGAGCGTGCCGAAAATGGCGAGGAACATGGAAAGCGCAAAGCTTGCCCTGAAACTCTCCACCTCGAACACTTTCATCACCCATTTGAGCGACAGGCCCTGCGGCGGGAAGGCGAGCGTTTCGCCACCCGAAAGGGCCGCCGCGACGATGATGACGAACGGCCCAAGCAGGAAGATGAGGACGAGCGTCAGCGTGACGTAGGACAGAAGGCGGGAGGTCATCGCTTGTTCCTCGCGGTGGCCAGGCGTTTCAGAAGCAGGTTGGCGGAGAAGCTCATGACCATGAGGATCATGGCGATGATGCTTGCAGAGGCGAAATCGTTGGCAACGGTGACGCGCTGATAGAGCAGCGTTTCCAGCATCAAGACCTTGGAGCCGCCGAGAATGGCGGGGGTGATATAGGCCGTGAGCGAGCCGGTGAAAACAAGCGTGCCGCCGATGACGAGCCCTTCCTTGGTGAGCGGAAGAATGACCTTGACGAAAACCTGCAGCCAGTTGGCGCCCAGAACGCGCGCGGCGGGCACGGCATCCTTGGGCATGTTTTCCAGCGCGCTGATCAGCGACAGGATCATGAGCGGCAGGAAGAGCTGCAGAAGACCGATGAAAACGGCCGTCTCGGTGAACAGGAACCGGATGGGCGTGTCGGAAAGACCGAGCCAGACAATGGTCTCGTTGACGAAGCCGGTGCGGCCCAGAATGACGATCCAGGCATAGGTGCGGGCGACGGGCGAAATCATCAGCGGCATGACGACGAGGCCGATCATGCGGCCGCGCGCGGTGGGCGGCAGCGTGACGATGGAATAGGCCGTGGCATAGCCGATGACCGCCGACACGGCGGTCACGATCGCGCCGAGCTTCAGCGTGCGCCAGAAGACGGTGCGGTTGAGCTCGCTTTCAAAGAAGCCGGCATAGGACGCCAGCGTCCAGCTTCCCTCGGCGCGAAAGCCTCGGAAAGCAGGATGCCCACGGGAACGAGAAAAACGATCGCCGCGAAGACCGCCGCGGGCAACGCCAGCGCCAGTCCTTCCATCCGATTCTGAAACATGTGTTGGAACCTTGTGTTGGGTTCGGGGGCAGACCCACTGCCCGCCCCCGGACCATCGCATCAGCTTAACGGCTTACTGACCGATCTGAGCATTCCACTCCGAGAGCCAGCTCTCGCGGTTGTCGAGGATGACGGCCGGGTCGAGAAGCTGGAGGCTCTCAACGGTCTCGGCGCCATAGGTGAGGTTTTCGGCGATCTCGTCGGAGACCTTCACCTCGGAATTGGCGGGGCTGTCCACCAGCGCCTCGGCAAGCTTGGTCTGAATCTCGGTGGAGAGCCAGAAATCCATGAACTCATAGGCGAGATCTTCGTTCTTCGCACCCTTGGTCAGGATCATGACGTTCATGCCGCCGGTCTGGCCTTCCTTCAGGGTGGCCCAGGCCATGTCAAAGCCCATCTTGGAATATGCGCCCCAGGCGAAACGGCCAATGGGTGCGGCGAGGATTTCTTCCTGCTGCATGAGCTGTGCGACCTGCGAGGAACGCTCGTAGAAGGTGACGATGTCGTCCTTGTTCTTGGCGACTTCACCGATTGCCGCTTTCAGGTCTGCCGCATCGTCGCCGATGGCCTTGCCGACCATGTAGAGCGCGGGCGGGCCCTGATTGGTGCTGACATTCGGGAATGCAACGCGGCCCTTCAGCTTGTCCTGAAACAGGTCGGCCCAGCTTTCAATCGTCACCTCGTCGGCGCGGTAGGCGATGGAGGTGGCGTAGAAGGTGTAGCCGACGGCCAGATTGTCGCCGAGCGGATCCTTGGCGATGTCGTAGAGCTTGTCGTAGTTCGAAAGGCGGCTGACATCGATGGACTGGGTGATGCCCTTGCGCGCAGCTGAAAGCGCATCATGGGTGGACATAACAGCCATGTCGATTTCCGGATCGTCCTTGCGTGCTTCCAGCTTTGCGAGGCGCTCCACGGAGTTGCCGGTCTCGACCACCAGCTCGCAGCCGCACTGGGCCTCGAACGGATCATAGACGATCTCTTTGAAAGCGTCCTGGGCGAAGCATAGACGGAGATGACGAGGGTTTTGTCGGCAGCCTGGGCTGCGCCGCTGAGTGCAGCCAGTGCGACGCCGGAGGCGAGGAGTTTCTTGAACATGTCTGATCGCTTTCTTCTCTGGTGGTGCTTTTTCTAGACTTGGTCCGTGGTGGATGACGCGGACCAGGCTTGGACCGGCGCCCTTTCGCCAAGAGCGGCACGACCCAACACCGGGCCACTGGATTGGCGTATGATGAGCTGCATCGGGATGCAGCTTTGGCCCTTAAGGGCCGGCAGATCGGACGACGCGTCGCGCGCACCGTCTTGATCGATCTGGAAAATCAGGTCGGCAATGGCGATCTCGGCAATGCGCTCCATGTCCATGCGCATGGTGGTGAGGCTCGGCGCAATGACGCCGGCCCAGATGAGATCGTCAAAACCGGTGACGCTGACATCGTCGGGAATGGAGATGCCGCCCTGTTGCAGCTCGGTGATGGCGCGCAGGGCATGGAGATCCGACACGGCGGCGAAGGCCGTAACGCCCTCCTCCACCAGACGCACGAGACCGAGCGGGCAGCCGGAACCATGGCTGCGCTCCATCTCGCCGATCCAGATCAGGCGGGTTTCGCCCTTGCCGGCAAAGGCTTCACGAATGCCGGCAATGCGGTCGTTCTGAACGTTGGAATCGGAATGAAGGCCGATGATCGCCACGGAACGATGGCCGAGATCGAGCAGGTGGCGCCCCATTTCAAGGCCGCCGCTGCGGTGATCGGCGGCAACGGTATTGCCCGGCGTGGAAGGGGAATCGATGACCGCGACGGGACGGCCGATATCGCCAATACGCGTGCCGTGGCGCGGCACGACGACGATGCCATCCGCGCCACGCTCGATCAGCCGGTTGATGGCGCGGGACTGGGCTTCGATATCGCCACGACTGTCGCCTATGAGCACGCCATAGCCTGCCTCGGAGGCCGCATGCTCGATGGCCTGCGCGAATTGCGGAAAGAGCGGATGGCCGATATCGGCCAGAACGAGACCAAGCACATGGCTGCGCCCGGTACTGAGCGCCCGGCCTGCGAGGCTGGGCACATAGCCCAGCTCTTTTGCCTTTTCGCGGATCGCCCGGCCGAGCTCCTTCGACACGCGGCCCTTTCCGGACATCGCGTTTGAAACGGTCGCAACCGATACGCCAAGAGCTTTGGCAATATCGGATAGATTGGCGCGAGAAGCCATCAAAGCCCGGTTCACATGAAGGTTAAGCGTTTAAGCATTATGCCCGGCAAGAACCGTCATGTCGAATCGGTTTTTGAAAATCCCCAGAATTGGGGGCAGGGCCTGACGGTCAGGCCGAAGCCGTGACCGCCCTGCCCTCGCTGGCCGGAGCCCCCTCCTGCCCGGCGGACCGGACAGGAAGAGGCGCCCTGAAACGCTTGAGCCGCAGCGCATTGCCCAGCACGAAGACACTGGAGAGCGCCATGGCGCCGGCGGCAAGCATGGGCGACAGAAGCATGCCCGTGGCCGGGTAGAGCACACCGGCAGCAACCGGGATCAGGCTCACATTGTAGCGAAGGCCCAAAACAGGTTCTGCCGGATGTTCTTCATGGTTGCCTGCGAAAGGCCGATGGCATTGGCAACACCGGTGACATCGCCAGCCATAAGAACCACGTCGGCGCTCTCGATGGCGACATCGGTGCCGGTGCCGATGGCGATGCCGACATCAGCTTCCGCCAGAGCGGGGGCATCGTTGATGCCGTCACCGACGAAGGACACCGGGCCGGCCTGCTTGCGCAGGCGCTTGAGCGCCTCAACCTTGCCCTCCGGCAGCACTTCCGCCTCGACCCGGTCGATGCCGAGTTTTGCGGCGATGGCTTCAGCCGTGTGGCGGTTGTCGCCGGTTATCATCGCCACTTCCAGCCCCAGCGCATGAAGTGCTGCAATGGCGGTGGGCGTCGATTCCTTCACCGGATCGGCAACGGCGATCACCGCCGCGAGCTTGCCATCGACCGCCGCGTAAAGCGGTGTCTTGGCATCGGCGGCGAGCTTTTCGGCATCGGAGGAAGCCTTGCCGATCTCGACATTCTGCTGACGCATGTAACGATCCGCGCCGATGTGAAGACTGCGACCGCCAATGGTTGCGGCAATGCCGAAACCCGGAACTGCATCGAACGCATCGACCGGCTTGAGGGTGAGCCCCTCGTCGCGCGCGCCCTGAACGATGGCTTCGGCCACCGGATGTTCGGACATGGCTTCCGCCGAGGCGACGAGCGAAAGGACTTCGGCGCGCTCGAAACCGTTCTGCACCACGAAATCGGTGAGTGCCGGGCGACCGAGCGTCAGCGTTCCGGTCTTGTCGAACGCGACAACGCTTGTGTTGCGCAGGCTCTGCAATGCCTCGCCATTGCGGAAGAGAACACCGAGCTGCGCGGCGCGGCCGGTGCCGACCATGATGGAGGTTGGTGTGGCGAGCCCCATGGCGCACGGGCAGGCGATGATGAGCACCGCCACAGCATTGACCAGCGCAAAGGCGAAGGCGGGATCGGGACCGAACACCAGCCAGACGACGAATGTGGCGGCCGCCGCCAGCATGACGGCCGGCACGAACCACGCCGTGACCCGGTCAACGACCGCCTGGATCGGCAGCTTGGCCCCTTGCGCGTTTTCGACCATGCGGATGATCTGCGCCAACACCGTGTCGGAGCCGACCTTGGTGGCGCGGTAGACGAAGCTGCCCGTCTTGTTGATCGTGCCGCCGATCACCTCGTCGCCTTCGGCCTTGGAGAGCGGAACCGGCTCGCCGGAGATCATCGCTTCATCCACATAGGAGGAACCGCTCTCGACCACGCCATCGACCGGCACCTTGTCGCCGGGGCGCACCTGAAGACGGTCGCCCACGACGACCTCATCAAGCGGCACTTCGACAAAACTGTCGTCCTTGAGAACGCGGGCGCTCTTGGCGCGCAGGCCCATCAGCCGCTTGATGGCCTCGCCGGTGCGGCCCTTGGCGCGCGCCTCCAGAAGTCGCCCAAGCAGGATGAGCGTGACAATGACGGCGGATGCCTCGAAATAGACATTGACCGTGCCGGAGGGGAGAATGCCGGGCGCGAAGGTGGCCACGACCGAATAGGCCCAGGCGGCCGTGGAGCCGAGCATGACGAGCGAGTTCATGTCCGGCGCGAAGCGCATCAGTGCTGGAAAACCCTTGCGGTAAAAGCGCAGGCCCGGCCCGAACTGAACGATGGTCGCCAGCACGAAATAGACCATGTAGAGCGTGCTGCGGTCGGCAATGCCCATCAACCATTCGTGCATGCCCGGCACGAAATGGCTGCCCATTTCGAGAATGAAGATCGGCAGCGTGAAGATTGCGGCCAGCGTGAAATCGCGCTTGAGCGAACGAAACTCGGCGGCTTTCGCCTCCTCATGCGCATCGCGCGCGGCAGCGCCGTCGGTGCGCCGAACCGGCGTATAGCCCGATTTGCGGATCGCCTCTTCCACGCCGTTGCGCGCCTCGTCGCTCAACAGATCGACGGAAGCGCTTTCGGTGGCAAGGTTCACCGCGACTTTTGAAACACCGGGCACAGCCGCAATGGCCTGTTCCACACGCCGCACGCAGGAGGCGCATGTCATGCCCTCGATGCCGATGTCGAGATGGCTGGCGGGCACGCCATAGCCCGCCCCTTCCACCGCCTTGACAATGCTGGAGAAATCGAGACCGGGCCGGACCGTGACATCGGCGGTTTCGGTTGCCAGATTGACCGAGGCGCTTTCAACGCCATCGACGGCGGCGATCGCCTTTTCAGCACGTTTCACGCAGGAAGCGCAGGTCAGCCCCTCGATGCGGAAACGTTTCACATTGGCCGAAGACGTGTCGGCAGCAAGGGTATTCATCGCTTTCACCCTGATATGACTAATGTTCAGGGTTAGGCTTTTAAACCTTCCAGTCAATGGAAGGTCAACAGAAAAATTCAGTGCGTGGTTTCGGAGCCGGCAAAGGCCGTCAGAAGCAGGCGCAGATACTGCACCTGCGGATGACCGGGAAGGCGCCGGTCGATCTCCGCAAGCTGGCACTGCGCGGCATATTCGATATCCGCATCGGGCGGCAGGCTGACCACCCATTCCATGAAAGCGCGCTGTTGCGCGCGGATCGAACCCGCGCGCAACTGTCTTGCCGATGTGGTGTCAAAGGGCATGGATCAATCCCAGCTCAACGCGCCGCCATTCTGATACTCGATCACGCGCGTCTCGAAGAAATTCTTCTCCTTCTTCAGGTCCATCGCCTCGCTCATCCACGGGAATGGATTGTCGGTTTCAGCGTAGACCGGAGCGAGACCGAGCTGGGCACAGCGGCGGTTGGCGATGAAGTGCATGTACTGCTCGCACAGCGCCGCGTTGAGCCCCAGAAAGCCGCGCGGCATCGTATCGCGCCCGTAGGATGCTTCCAGTTCGGCGGCGTCCGCGATCATGCCGCGCACCTCATCCTGGAATTCCTTCGTCCAGAGATGCGGGTTCTCGATCTTGATCTGGTTGATGACATCGATGCCGAAATTCAGATGGATGGATTCATCGCGCAGGATGTACTGATACTGTTCGGCGATGCCGACCATCTTGTTGCGGCGGCCGAGCGACAGGATCTGCGCGAAACCGGTGTAGAACCACATGCCCTCGAAGATGACATAGAAGGCCACCAGATCGCGCAGAAACGCCTGATCGGCCTCCGGCGTGCCGGTCTTGAATTCCGGATCGTCCAAATGCTTGGTGTAATCCAGCGCCCATGCCGCCTTGTCGGTGATGGAGGGCACCTCACGATACATGTTGAAGAGCTCGCCTTCGTCCAGCGAAAGGCTCTCCACGATGTACTGGAAAGTGTGCGTGTGGATCGCCTCTTCAAAGGCCTGACGCAAGAGATACTGCCGGCATTCGGGATTCGTGAGGTGCCGATAGATCGCCAGAACGATGTTGTTGGCGACAAGCGACTCTGACGCGGCGAAGAAGCCGAGATTGCGCTTAATCATGCGTCGCTCGTCTTCGGTCAGGCCATCGCGCGACTTCCACAGCGCGATGTCGGCCTGCATGGAGACCTCGGTGGGCATCCAGTGATTGTTGCAGCCGGCGAGATATTTCTCCCACGCCCAGCGATATTTGAGCGGCAGGAGCTGGTTGACGTCGGCGCGTGCATTAATCATGCGCTTGTCGTCGACCGATACACGGGCCGCCCCGCGTTCGATCTCGCCAAGGCCCGTGGCGTCTGCCTCGGGGGAAGCGGGATTTGGAATGGTGGCGGGCTGCGATTGTTCGTTCCAGTTCAGCATTGTCTTGTCTTCCGATTGGGTTTGCATTCGGCGCGCGCCCACCTTCGTCCTTCGACGGGTTCAGGATGAAGGTGGGCCCAAAGGCCGGGCTACTGGCAGGCCTCGCATTCGGGATCGTCAATGGCGCAGGCCTTCGTCCAGGCTGCATTCGGATCGATGGCGATGGGTTCTGCCGAAACGCTGGATGCGGAGACGGCGTTGAGCTTGCCGTCGGTTCCCTTGAGCGTGGATTTCTCCACATGGGTGGCGGAACGCGAACGCAGGTAATAGGTGGTTTTCAGTCCTTTTTTCCATGCGTGCCGGTAAAGCTCGTCCAGCTTCTTGCCACTCGGATTGGCGATGTAGAGGTTGAGCGACTGGGCCTGGTCGATCCATTTCTGACGGCGCGAGGCAGCCTCTATGAGCCAGGCGGAATCGATCTCGAACGCGGTCGCATAAAGTGCCTTGAGATCGTCGGGCACCCGGTCGATCTGGCCGATGGACCCATCGAAATATTTGAGATCGGACATCATGACCTCATCCCACAGGCCGCGGTCCTTCAGGTCGTGGATGAGCGCCGCGTTCACCACCGTGAAATCGCCCGACATGTTCGATTTGACGAACAGGTTCTGATAGGCGGGTTCGATGGACTGCGAAACGCCGCAAATGTTGGAGATGGTGGCGGTGGGCGCGATGGCCATGCAGTTGGAATTGCGCATGCCGACCTTCTTCACCCGCTTGCGCAGGCTCTCCCAGTCGAGCGTTGCGGCGTTATCCATCTCGACACCCGGCCGCGCCTCTTCCAGAAGCCGGATGGAATCGATCGGCAGGATGCCTTTCGACCACAGCGACTTCTCGAACGTGGGATAGCGCCCGCGCTCGTCGGCGAGTTCTACAGAAGCCGAAATTGCATAATAGCTGATCGCCTCCATGCTGGCATCGGCAAACGCCACCGCATCCTCGCTGGCATAGGGTATACGCAGCTTCTGCAAGGCGTCCTGAAAGCCCATCAGACCAAGGCCGACCGGGCGATGCCTGAGATTGGAATGGCGTGCCTCCGGAATGGTGTAGAAATTGATGTCGATGACATTGTCGAGCATGCGCATGGCGGTGCCGACCGTGCGTGCCAGACGCTCCAGATCGAGTGCGCCATCGGCGATGTGGTTGACGAGGTTCACGGAACCCAGATTGCAGACGGCCACCTCGTCCTTGGACGTGTTGAGGGTGATTTCCGTACACAGGTTTGATGAGTGAACGACGCCCACATGCCCCTGCGGCGACCGGATGTTGCACGGATCCTTGAACGTGACCCAGGGATGCCCGGTCTCGAAGAGCATTGTGAGCATGCGCCGCCACAGATCGACCGCGCGCACGGTTTTGAAGACGCGCAGTTCACCGGCCTCCGCCTTTGTCTCATAGGCTTCATAGGCCTTGCGGAACGCCTTGCCATAAAGGTCGTGCAGATCGGGCGTCTCGTCGGGTGAGAACAGGGTCCACGGACCGTCTGCCGCGACGCGCTCCATGAACAGGTCGGGCACCCAGTTGGCCGTGTTCATGTCATGGGTGCGGCGGCGGTCGTCGCCGGTGTTCTTGCGCAGGTCGAGGAATTCCTCGATATCGATGTGCCAGCTTTCCAGATAGGCGCAGACCGCACCCTTGCGCTTGCCGCCCTGATTGACGGCGATGGCCGTGTCGTTGGCGACCTTGAGGAACGGCACGACGCCCTGGCTCTCGCCATTGGTGCCCTTGATATGCGCGCCGAGACCGCGCACCGGCGTCCAGTCATTGCCGAGCCCGCCGGAATATTTGGCAAGCAGCGCATTGTCCTTCACCGCCTTGAAGATGCCATCGAGATCGTCGGCAACCGTGGTGAGGAAGCAGGAAGAAAGCTGCGGGCGCAGCGTGCCGGAATTGAACAGGGTGGGCGTGGAGGCCATGAAATCGAACGACGACAGGAGATCGTAGAATTCGATGGCGCGCGCCTCGCGGTCGACCTCGCGCACGGCAAGCCCCATGGCGACGCGCATGAAGAAAGCCTGCGGCAGCTCGAACCGGGTGCCGTTGGCATGCAGGAAGTAACGGTCATAAAGGGTCTGAAGACCGAGAAACTGGAAGTTCAGGTCGCGCTCGGGTCTGAGCGCGGCGCCGAGGCGCTCCAGATCGAAGCGGGCAAGCTCCGGGTCGATGAGGTCGTTGGCGATGCCCTTTGCCACGAAGTCGGGGAAGTAACGCGCATAGCGCTCCGACATCTCGGCCTGCGTGGCCTGCTCCGGCCTTTCGGACACGAAGGTCAGAGCCTCGCGGCGCAGTTTGTCGAGCAGTAGGCGCGCGGAAACGAACGCGTAATCGGGCTCCTGCTCGACCAGCGTGCGGGAGGCAAGAATGGGAGCCAGAGACAATTCGTCCTGACGGATGCCATCGTAGAGATTGCGCTTCGTCTCGTTCAGGATCGGCTCGGCCGAAACGGATTCGAGACCGGCGCAGGCTTCATGAACGATTTCCGCAAGACGGGCCTCATCCAGCGCAACCAGCGTGCCATCGTCCAGAGTCATTTGCAGGGTGGATTGCGGTGCTTCGGCATCGACGGTTTCGGTGGCCCGTTCGCGGGCACGTTCCTCACGGTAGAGCACATAGGCACGGGCAACACGGTGATGCTCGCCGCGCATAAGGGCGAGTTCTACCTGGTCCTGAATTTCCTCGATGTGGAACAGGCGGTCGGCATCGGCCCGGCGCGTCAGCGCGGATACAACCTGTTCGGCAAGCTCTTCGACAATATCGTGGACACGGCGCGAACCGGCGGCGGTGGACCCTTCGACCGCCAGAAACGCCTTGGTCAGCGCAATCGTGATCTTGGCCGGATCGAACGGCGTCACCCCGCCATTGCGGCGGATGACACGATAGCCCGGCTCGGACGAACCGGCTTCGCTCTTTCTGGTGGATGGCGGAACCGCGACGGTTCCATTGGTGTTCTTTACTTCAGTCGCCGGCATCTAGACCCCCGTGGCGGTTGGACAGGGGCGCGGAGACATGCGGCGCGACGGGGTTTCCCATGGCGACACACGCACCACCGGGACACCCCGCCCGTGGACGTTTATCTCGTCATGGCAGGTCTCCTGGCTTGCAGGTCGTCACCGCTGTTCGGCCTTCCCAGCACACATTGGGCGCCAGTGACACAAAACGAAAGCGGTTCGCTGCTTACAGTTGCGGGGGCAGCGCCGGACTTGCCCAAAAGGCGCACCGGCTTCCCTTTTCACTCCCGATCCAAACAAGAATCGAAAGAACCTTGACCCCTACAGTTGGCATCCATAGGGGCCACGAAGTCAACATCTTGTTTCAGTGGAAAGCTGAAACAAACTTTTGCACAATGCGCAAAGCCGCTTTGGCCTTAGCTCTAAAGCGCGCGCATGACCTTTTCCAGCAAGGAAAAAATGCGTTCATCATCGCATTGGGCGACATTGAAGCGCAGGAAACCACGGGCCGAACCGGAAAGGCTGAACGCGTTTCCCGGCGCAAGCACCACATCATGTTCCAGCGCATGACGGGCAATCGCCGACGCATCCAGCCCATCGGGCAGACGACACCACAGGAACATGCCCGCGCGGGGCTCGATCCAGGGTTCTATGCCCAGCTTCTTCAAACGTTGGCCGACCGTCTCGCGCGACGCGGAAAGCCGCTGGCGCACAGTCTCCATATGCCTGCGGTAGCTGCCGTCACCCAGAAGCGCCAGCACCAGCTCCGCCGCCATGGACGGCCCGCCGAAACATGTGGCGATCCGCAAATCGGTCAGCCCGTCGATCCAGCCGCGCGGCGCCGCAACGAAACCGCAGCGCATGGATGCCGAAAGGGATTTGGAGAAACTGCCAATATAGACCACGCGCGCAAAACCGTCGAAGGCGGCAAGGCGCGGTGCTGGCTCGACCTCGAAATCCGCGAAAATGTCGTCCTCGACAATGGTCAGGTCGGCCTTTTCGGCAAGCAGCAAAAGCCGATGGGCAACCGCCGGCGAAAGCACCGCTCCGGTCGGGTTGTGAAGCGCGGAATTGGTTATGTAGAGACGCGGCGAATGCCGGTCCAGCGCTTCGGCGAACCGCGCGACATCAGGCCCCGACGGTGTGTAGGGCACGCCCACGATCTTCACCTGATGCGCGCGCAACAGCGCATGGAAATTGAAATAGCAGGGATCGTCCACCAGCACCGTGTCGCCCGGCTTCAGAAGGAAGCGGCAAAGAAGATCAATGGCCTGCGTGCCGGAATCGGTGAGCATCACCTGACCGGGAGAAGCCTCTATGCCATGGCCCGCCATACGGCGCGCAAGCAGCGTGCGCAGCGATGGCGATCCAAGCGGCTCGCCATAATCGGCAAGAACCGCCGCATCGGCGCGCGACAGGCGAC